>JANXWQ010000412.1 GCA_025351065.1 Chthoniobacter sp.
TCTTCCTCACCGGGCCATGAACGCGCCGCGAAATCGGGTAGCGCACTCGCGTGCTGCGTCCCCGGCGCCCTTGCCGGGGCGGCTGCGCGGGGGGGGGGAGTCACCGCCGCTGCCTTCGGCGTCGTCCTGATGAAAGCCCGCGTCGCCGGCCCCCGGCATGGCGGACGTGCTCAGCGGCGCACAGCTCCCGCGGATTTGCTGATTTTCGGGACACCCCCCCGGCCGAGCGGCAGAGTGGTGACCCTAACGGGATTCGAACCCGTGTTACTCCCGTGAAAGGGGAGTGTCCTAGGCCTCTGGACGATAGGGTCTTTTCTGTGGAAAAGCGGGCCGGAAGATGAAGGGGAGAGCCGGGGGGCGCAAGGAGTTTCTCAGCCGCTGGAAGGCGATGATTTCAGGCGGAAGAAAGCAGCAGTTCCGCAGTGCGGGCGGTGGCTCCGGCATGGACGGCGGCGAGGTCGCGGGCGCGCTCGGCGAGGGCGGCGCGGCGTGGGGCGTCGGCGAAAAGGGCGGCGAGCTGGGCGCGCAGTTCGGCGGCGTCGCGGACTTGCACGGCGGCGTCGGTGGCGAGCCAGCGGGTGACGATGGGGGCGAAGTTTTCCATGTGCGGGCCGAAGATGACGGGGCGGCCGGCGAGCACCGGCTCGACGGGATTCTGGCCGCCGGTGGCGGTGAGGCTTTTGCCGACAAAGACGATGGTGGCGAGCGCGTACCAGTCGCGGAGTTCGCCGGTGGTATCGATAAGCAGCGCATCGCAGAAGGTGGTTTCTGGTTTCTGGTTTCTGGTTGAAAGGGTGGAGCGTTGCTTGATGCGGAGGCCGAGAGGCTGGAGGTCGCGGAGGATTTCGGCGGCGCGCTCGACGTGGCGGGGGACGAGGATAAGGAAAAGCGCGGGGATGGTTTTGCGCAGCGCGAGAAAGGTTTCGGCGAGGATGCGCTCCTCGCCGGGAAAGGTGCTGCCGCCGAGCAGCACGGGGGCGTCGTCGGGCACCGCGAACTGGCGGAGCAGTGCGCGAAATTCGGCGGCGCGTTCGCCGGATGGCGCGGCGGAGTCGTACTTCGCATTGCCGGTGATGCGGACGCGCGCGGGCTCGACACCGAGCGACTGCCAGCGGGCGACGTCCTCGGGCTCGGCGGCAGCGAGCGCGTCGAGCAGGCGGAAGATGGGGCCGGTGAAAAAGCGGCCGCGGCGGAAGCGGGCCTCGGAGCGCGGCGACAGGCGCGGGAGAAAGGTGACGGGCAGGCTGCGGCGCTTGGCCGTGGCGAGCAGGTTGGGCCAGATCGCCTCGATGAAAATGAGCCGCTCGGGCCGCACGGCGTCGAGCGCGCGGCGGACGATCCACGGGGCGTCGAGAGGATTGTAGATGACCTCGAGCCAGTCGCTGGTGTGCGGCTGGGCGATGGCGAAACCGGTGGAGGTGGTGACGGAAAGCGCGATGGATTTTCCGGGCGCAAGCTCCCGGATCTTCCGCGCGATTTTCAGCGCGAGCAGCGTTTCACCGACGCTGATCGAGTGGAGCCAAATCCATTCTCCGCCAGCGAAACACGCGCGCTCCGCCGGGGTGTAGCGCCCGAAGCGCTGGTGGAATTTTTCGCGGTAGCCGCCGCGGCGCAGCATGCGCAGGAGAAAGCCGGGCAGCAGCGCGAGGAAGACTAGCGGGAAGAAGAGATTGTAGATGAACAGCGAGCGGCGCGCGTCGGCGGGAAGGGCGGGCATCGGTGGGCGGAAGAAAAAAGTTAGCGGTCCTTCGGCAAGCTCAGGATGACGGGACAATGGGCTCCGCGGCTCGGAGAAACGCCACCCCGGTCGCGCCGTAGCGTTTCTGACGGAAACATGCCCAAGCGGTGCCGAGCTTGAGCTTCGCGCCGGGGAGGTGCTCTAGGATGAAGATGCCGCCGGGCGCGAGCGCGTTTTGCAGGGACGAGGAGCAGAGCAGTTCGGGCGCAAAATCGCGCTCGCCCTCGGCCTTCGCGTAGGGCGGGTCGGCGAGGATGATTTCGTAGGTGCCAGCGGAGTCGCGGCGGTCGAGAAAGCGGAAAATGTCGAGCGGCACGACGGTCGCGCACGGGCCGGCGAGCTTGGTTTTTTCCAGGTTTTTTTCGATGGTGGCGACGGCGCGGCGGTCGCTTTCGACGAAGGTGACGTGGCCCGCGCCGCGGCTCAGCGCCTCGAGGCCGAGCCCGCCGCTGCCGGCGAAAAGATCGAGCACGCGCGCGCCGGTCACGAAGTCGCCGAGGCTGGAAAAGATCGCGCCTTTGACCACATCCATCGTCGGGCGCAAGTCGGTGCGCGGCGTGTGCAGCGGGGTGCCGCCCGCGGTGCCGGCGATGACCCTCACGGCCTCACCGGCGTGATCGCCGTGGTCGGTGCGGCGGGCGCGGGCGGCGGCGGGGCGGCGGCCGCGCCGGGCAGCTTGGCAGCGGCTTTTTCCTGCTCCTTCTTGCGCTTTTTCTCCTCCTTCTTTTCCTCTTTTTTCCGCTCCTCTTCCCTCTTCTTTTTTTCTTCCTCGTCCTTGTCTTTGCCGCCGAAAAGTTCGGCCGCAAACTTGCCGACCTGCTGCACCACGTTTTGCCCGCCGATGAGCTTGTCCATGAGATTGGTGCGGAGTTTTTCGGTCGTGCCGGTGATGTTGAAATCAATCGTCCGCAACCCGCCATCGGCGGTGCCAAAGCCGTCGCGCACGAGGTCGGGGAGCTGTTTCACGATTTTGTCATCGACGCCGAGCTGCGCATCGAAGGCCACCTTTTGATCGAAGCGCAGAGTGCCTTTGGCGCTGAGCTGGAGATTTGCGGCGGAGAGCGAGAGCTGATCGAAGACGACCTTTTCCCCGCCCACACGAAAGTCGCCGTGCGCGTCCTTGAGCCGCAGGTCGGACAGCTCCTTGATGTTCAAAACCTGGCCGATGGTTTGGAAAAGTTCGAGCTGCTGGAAACGCCCGTCGGTGAGCTGAAACTGGCCGCCGCCCTCCGCCCGTTCCGCCCGTCGCATGTCGCCGCGCAGCGTGAGCTTGCCGCTGGCCATGCCGCCAAGCTGGCCGGGCTTCAGGCCGACTCCGCCGGCCACGCGGTCGAGGTTCACCTTCTCGAAAGTGAACGCGGTCTCGAACGGCGACTTCGGCGCGTCCGGCTGCGCGCGGTAGCTGCCGTGGACGGGCCCGCCGCCGAGCGTGGCGGTGAGTTCGGGCAGTGTGAGTTCGCCCGCCGCGTATTTGAAAGGCGCGCGCACATTTTCCAGCGCCAGTGTGTCGGCCCACACGGCGCGTCCGATGTCGGCAGTGCCCTCGACTTTCTCCTCGGAGAGCGCCGAGTAGATCATGTTCACGTCGGTAAAAATGGCGGTGTGTTTCCCGTCCTTGTCCACGAGATCGACCGTGCCGCTTTTCACGAGGAATTTCTCGACGACGACCTTGAATCCGCCCTCGGCTTTCTTCTCCGTCTTTGGCTCCTCAGGCGTTTTGCTTTCCTCCGGCACGGACGCGGTTTTGGCGCGCGCGGGCAGCTTCCATTTGCCCTCGGCGTCCTGCTTCCACACGATGCGCGGGTGGTCCACGCTCATCTCGGGGATGACGAGTTTTCCCGCGAGCAGCGGCAGCGCGCGGTAGCTGGCGGCGAAGGTGCCGGCCTCGAGAAAAGTGGTGTCGCCGTTCGGGATGGTGATGCCCGTGACGCGCAGGCCGCTCCACGGCGAGAGGCTGGTGTTGGTGATTTTCAGCGGCATGCGCAGCGCCCGGCTGAGCTGCTCCTCGATCTGCTCCTGCGCGCGCGGCGACTGGATGTAAAGATTCACGCAAACGAGCCCGAAAACCGCCGAGACCAGCAGCGCCCCGAGCGCGAGGAGAATAGCCTTGGAAAGTTTTTTCACGGCGCACACGGTAGCCGCCGAGCTTTGAAAGAAAAGGTCGAAACGCCCGCCGAACCATGCCGGAAATCCTTGTCATTCTGAACCCTGCCGCGCGCAGCGAGCGGGCGAAAAACACCTGGAAAAAGATCGAGAAATTCCCCGGCTGCAAGCTGTGCATCACCACCGCGCCGGGCGACGCGCGGGCGGCGGCGGAGCGCGCGGTGGCGGAGGGTTTCAAGACGATCGTCGCGGCGGGTGGCGACGGCACGGTGAACGATGTGGTCAACGGCCTCGCTGGCGCGGACGTGGCGCTGGGCATCCTGCCGGTGGGCACGATGAATGTCTTCGCCGCGGAACTCGGGCTGCCCAGCGATCTCGCCGAAGCGTGGGCCGTCATCCGCGCGGGCCGCACGCGCAAAATCGACCTGGCGCGGGCGAATGCACGCTACTTCGTGCAGCTCGCGGGTGTGGGGCTCGACGCGCAGGTGGTGCAGGAGACGAGCTGGAATTTCAAAAAAAACTTCGGTCCGCTGAGCTACGTCATCTCCGCCGCGCAGATCGCCGCGCGCAAACCGCCGCGCCTCTTCGTGGAGGCCGATGGCGTGGAGCGCGAGGGCTCGTTCGTGCTCATCGGCAACGGGCGCTACTACGGCGGCCCCGTCGCGGTTTTCAAGGACGCACGGATCGACGACGGCAAGCTCGACGTGCTCATTTTCAAAAACCTCGGCTACCTCGACATCGCGCGCTACCTCGGGACGATCTTCATGGGCAAACACACCCGCCTGTCCGACGTGGAATATTTTCAGACGAAGAAAGCCGTGGTGCGCAGCGACGAGGACGTGCCGGTGGAGGTGGACGGCGAAGTGGTCGCGCAGCTCCCGGTGACCTTCCGCATTTCGTCGCGCAAACTGCGCGTGGTCGTGCCGGTCGCGCCCGCGGCGTGAGTCCTCGCGGCACTGCCATGGAAAAAACCGAAATGCGGCTCGATCCGCTGACCGAAGCGCGCACGATTTTTTCCGAGTCGCGGCCGATCCAGCCGAGGATGGCACGATGCCCGTTTTAGACAGAGTCGGATTGGGCTTCCTGTACGGGGTCGGGTGGCGCTGGCGCTTTCCCATCAGGTCTGCGAAAAACTCGCGCCATGAAAACCGTTCTCCCCATTTTCGCCGCGCTGCTCCTCACCGCCGTCAGCCAGGCTGCCGACCGGCATCTGCTCTACATGGCTTCGCCCGACGGCGCACAGCCGGGCGGCTCGGGCGAGGGCGTGCTGATCTTCGACATCGACGACGGACACAAATTCGTACGCCGGATCGACGTGCCGATTTTCAAGGAAGGCATCCGGGGTTTCTGCGCGAACGCGCCGACGCACCGCGCCTACTACTCGACCACGAACCACACGCTCGGCTGCCTCGATCTCGAGACGGACAAGATCGTGTGGGAGAAAAAATATCCCAGCGGCTGCGACCGCGCGGCGGTGACACCGGACGGGCGCAAGCTCTACGTGCCGACGGGCTGGTGGGTCGCGGAGGGCGGCAGCGAATGGTTCGTGGTGGACGCGGAAACTGGCGAGGCGACGAAGCATTTGCCGGTGCGCAAGAACGCGCACAACACGGTCATGGGGCTCGACGGGCAGTTCGCCTATGGCGGCTCCGAGACCACGCTCACGGTCTTTCGCACGAGCGACGACAGCGTGGTGAAAGAGATCGCGCCCATCGGCGAGAGCGGCGTGTTTCCCTTCACCGTGAACGGCGCGCAGACGCTCGCCTTCGTCTGCCTCGGCAAGCATGTCGGCTTCGATGTGGCCGATCTCACGTCGGGCAAAGTGCTGCATCGCGTTTTCGCCGGCGACGGCACGCTCGCGCGCCGCACCCACGGCGCGGGGCTCACGCCGGATGAAAAGGAACTCTGGATCAGCGACCAAGGCGGCACCCGGCTCTACATCTTCGACGCCACGCAAATGCCGCCGAAGGAAACCGCCTACGTCGATCTCACCATCGCCGGCCACGGCTGGATCACGTTTTCGCTCGATGGCCGCTTCGCGTGGTGCCACACGCCGGACGTGATCGACGTGAAGACGCGCGCGATCACCGCCACGCTCAAGGACGACCACGACAAACCGGTGTGCGGCTCGAAGTTTTTCGAGGCGGATTTCCGCGAGGGCAAAGTGACCGCGGTGAGCGACCAATTCGGGGTCGGTCGCGCGGGGAAATAAGTCGCGGCTTGCGCGCGGCGGAGGCGCGGTAAATTCTCGCGGCACTCTCATGGACAGAACCGAAATGCGGCTCGATCCGCTGACCGAAGCGTGGACGATTTTTTCCGAATCGCGCCCGATCCCGCCCGCCTTTGGCTCGGTGCTGCCGGAGGCGAAAGGCGCGACTCCTTTCACCGCCGGGCACGAGCAGCACGCGGCGCATGCGCTGCACACCGCGCCTGCCGCGGGCGACGGCTGGCAGGTGCGGGTGGTGCCAAACCGCGCGCCCATCGTGCGCGTGGAGGGCGATCCGACGCGGCGGAGCGAGGGCTTTTACGACCGCATGGACGGCGTGGGTGCGCATGAGATCATCATCGAGGATCCGGGCCACACGGCGCTGGAGGAGCTGCCGCTGGCGGACCTCGAGAAAGTCGTGACCGCGTGGAAAGTGCGGATGCTCGATCTGATGCGGGACCCGCGGATGCGCTCGTTTGCGATCATCAAAAACGTGGGCGTCCCGGCGGGCGCGCGCGTGGCGCACAGCGTCAGCCAGCTCGTGGCGATGGCCGTGATCCCGCCGCTGCTGGCGCGCAAGCTGGCGATTGCGCGCGCCTTTTACGACACGAAGAAGCGCTCCATTTTCGACGACATCCTGCGCGAGGAAGTCCGCAGCGGCACGCGGCTCGTCTATGAAAACAACGGCTTCACCGTCTTCTGCCCGTACGCCTCGCGCGCGCCATTCGAGCTGGCGATTTACCCGAAGCGCCAGTGCCCGGATTTCCACGGACTCAGCGACCAGGAAACCGCGCAGCTCGCCGACGCGCTCAAAAATGCGCTGCGCCGACTGAACCGCGCGCTCGATCACGCGCCCTACAATCTCATGCTCTTCACCGCGCCCAC
>JANXWQ010000471.1 GCA_025351065.1 Chthoniobacter sp.
CCGAACTTTGAGCCACTTGCTCTGAGAGTTTTGGTTGGTTTTCGGGTTGGGTTTGGGGTGGTGGTTGGGCGCTGCCTTGCGGCGGCTGGAGCGTAGCGGAAGCCGCCGCAAGGCAGCGCCCAACCACCACCCCAAACCCAACCCGAAAACCAACCAAAACTCTCAGAGCAAGTGGCTCAAAGTTCGGGGGCAGGCCAGTCGCGGCGGCGAGAGGTTCGCGGAGTGAGCCGATCATCTCGACGAGTTCGCGACCGAGGCCGGCGGCCGAAGTTTCGTCTTCGGCCAGACCCCGTGCTTGCATGAGGATGTCAGTAAGCGCGCTCCAACTGGCTGCATCCCGCGACTGGCTGGCGAGTCGGAGGAAGGCGCACACCATGACCGTCAGAGGTTCGGCGAGCAGATCCTGGAGGTCGTTTTCCACCCGGCTTTGAATTTGGCGCTCGGCCAGCGCGGCACGCAGCGCTTGGGAAAATGAGTCCGCAAGTTTCCGAACGAGGATGCAAATGTCGGCGGGCGTGAGGCCGTCGTCCTGCATCCATTCTTCGATCTTACCGGCAAGGTATGCAGCCTCCGTCGCGTCATCAGGAAACACCAATAGCCGGCACTCGCCGTCGCCATCGGTGCCGTCGTTAGCCGCCCGCGGCATCGGGCTTTGAGGGTCGATGGAGGCGATGAGGTGATGTTGAATAGCCACAAGGCGGGGGGCAGAGCGATAGTTCATCTCCAAGTCGCGCGGTCGGGCTTGGAACTCGCGGCTGAACACGTCGAAAACGCCTTCCAGCGCACCGGCCCAAAGCATGATGCGTTGCTTGTGGTCGCCGACAGCGGTGAGCACCGCATCGGAACCGTGGAGTGCGGTGTGGAGAAGGCGATACTGAACCCCGGTGGTGTCTTGGAATTCGTCGAGAAAAACGAAGGCGTAGGTGGCCCGCAGTGCTTCCCGGATTGCTGGGTTGGAGCGCAGAAGTAATTCAGCGAGACAGCCGAGCATTTGGAAGTTCACCACCGACTTCTCTCCCTCGTGCAATGCGTGCTGCCAGAATACCCACCGCGCTTTGGCTGCCGCGTCTGCGTCTGGCGCGAGTTTGCCTGGCAGCGCGAGACCGACGGCGTGTTTCTTGAAAAACACCTCGGCATCCACGCCTTGAAGTTGTCGCAGCGAGAGGCCGGTTTCCGGCCCGGCCAGCGCATTGACTCGTTCTCGCAGCGGCGCTTTCTGAAACGTCGCGTAGTCGATCAAGTAGTCGGCGGTGGGACGCAGCGCCTCCGGCAAGGCCAAACGGAAGCGATCTATGAGGCTCTTGGCAAACGCATCAAAAGTGAATGAGTTGAAGCGGCGCGCGAGGGAAGCGCCACAGCGCAGGGCTACTCGCTCGCGCAGATTCTTCGCGGCGTCGCGTTTGAAACTGATGGCGAGAATCGCCCGCGGTGCGGCACAAAGGCCGGTCTCCAAAAGGTAACTCGCACGCTGCGCGAGCAGCTCGGTCTTTCCCGCGCCGGGACCGGCGATGACAAGAGCGGTCTCTGCGTCACGCACCGCCGCCTCGGCCTTTGGCTCCAGCGCAGTCACGCCTTGCGGAACCCATTCTGCGGGGGAAATGCGCCGGCTCATTGCTCGGCGGGCGGGGGATTGAGAGTGTTCTCGATTCGATGAATCAGTCGGCCCAGCACTTCCGGCGCACCAAGTCCGAGCGCGTCGTCTTCGAGCTGATTGAGGGCCAGCAGGTGCGTGGACGGTTTTCCACGTCCAAGGAAAAGATATGAATACCAAATGAACGCGTGCCTTTCGTCGTCGGTGTAGGTCTGTCCGTCCCCACCTTCCGCTTTGAGCACGGCGCGGCGTGCCCGCGCACTCCGGCGGGCGTAAGCCTCAGCTTCTTCCGGTATCTGTGGCCCGCCTCCTTCGTGTGCTGTGGCGTGATACTCCTCGGGAAACGCTTCGAGCATCAAGAAATCAAGGTCGAGCGGCGCGGAGAAGAATACACCGAATGTTTCCAGATGTTCGATCCAAGTGGCCATGCTTTCGACATCGGTGACATCCCACTCAGTCATCTCGTCCAGTTCCTCGTCCGAGAGCACATTGTCTTCGTTCTCGGAGTCGGCGAGCAATCTCGGGCGGAGCAACGGGCGAAAGGTGAGCAACTGCGTGATGGCGTAATGGATTCTGCCCCAGCCGCCCCCGCTGCGCTCGCGGTCGAGGTCGAGCAGCGTCACCTGCGGGATGCCCAAGTCTCGCAGCAGTCGCCAGAAATGATTCACATGGCGGCCACCGAGCGGCACGACGGAGACGAAGCGGCGATCCAGTGGCAGACCGAGCGCGGTCGCAAGGCGTGGAAGCACGATCTCCTCGCTGTCGCCCTCGCAGAGCACCACGAGGCTTGCGAAGTAAAGCTCTGGAAACGCGCGGACGGCTTCCTTCACGTATTTATGGACCTCGCCCTCGTCCTCGTCGGGCAGGCGGATCGCCCGCACGGCCGCGATGCCGGTCTGCGGGTCGAGACGGAAGTGCCGCACCTGCTCCGGTGCCACGCGACCCAGGCTCGCAGGCGACTGGCTGCTCAGGAGCACCTGCGCATTCGCGCGTCCTGCGAGCTGGTGCAGCAACGTGAGAATCCGACCGAGGTAGTGCGGCGCGAGATGATTCTCGGGTTCCTCGACCGCAAACACGGTCAACGCGGGCAGCGCACCCTCGTCG
>JANXWQ010000476.1 GCA_025351065.1 Chthoniobacter sp.
CCGCCCGCGTCGATCAAGACCTCGTCAAAATCTTGCTCCGAAATTCTTCTGATTCGGAAATGTTCCATGCTGTTGAATGGCATTTAATTTGCGCGCAGGAAACGAGAAAATCCCCCGTTCCAGAAGTGAGGCTTAGGGAACGAGAGGAGCGGTGAACCGCTCGACAAGGTGGCTGCAGTTTCCGCTCGATAGGCCGAGGTTACCGGACGATCTGGCCGGGGAGCGGTTGGACGATTTGGCCGGGGAGGGCGCGGACGATTTGGCCGGGTAGGGGCTGGGTCAACTGGCCGGGGAGGGTGCGAACGATTTGGCCGGGGAGTGGGCGCGTGAGTTCGCGGGGCAGGGGGGCGACGATTTGGCCGGGGAGCACGGGGACGATTTGCACGGGCTGAGGCGGCGGTGGGGTCGGGGTTTTGGCCGGGGTGATGGCGAGGAGGGGGATCGTGGTGCTGGCGCGTGTTGCGGAGGGCTCGGCTCGGGCGAGGAGGGGCGCGAGGGTGAGGACGAGCAGGGCGAGAGGCAGGTGGGACGAGGTTTTCATAGATGAGGTCGATGATGGCGGGAAAAGCGCGGAAGGATTGCCGGTTTTGAGCGGCGCGGGTTGAAGGAGGTTCGCGCCCGGTCGGGCCAGCGGGTGTATGGCGAAGGGCTGCGGATGGCGGATACTTGCTATCCATCTGGCGGAGGCGGTTTTCCGGTTGCGGAGGTTTAGCATCGTCATCAGCTCGTTACAGAGGCGCTTCTTTGATAATTTGGCCGTGCCGTAATGTTACGGCGGCTCCGCGGGGTCTGCGGCGGTGATGCCGTAGCGTTACGGAGCTTCGGATTTGTCTCATTTTGTCCATCCGTAATGTTACGGAGCCTATCCACCCCCTCCGGCGGCCTCGCCGTAATGTTACGGCACTGGTCCACCCCCGGCGGCAGAGCGTCCGTAACGTTACGGAGCCTCCCGACCCCCACCCAAAAGGTTGCCGTAACATTACGGGAACACCGCCGAGCCTGCCGGATTGCTGCCGTAATGTTACGGAATCACGGATTTGTCTCATTATAGGCAGCCGTAATGTTACAAAGCCTGTCCCTAGCCACGGGAGGGTTTGCCGTAAAGTTACGGCACCTGTCCAGCTCCCACGGCGGTAATGATGGAGTGTTACGGGATTACCGCTGAGTCTTCCAAAAAGGCACCGTAAGGTTATGGGGCTGGTCATTGGGATGCAAAACGAGGACTGAAAGTCCAGGGTGATAATCGGGAGGTGATGATGAAATCGCCGTTATCCTCCAAGAGTAGCCACTGGCATTCGGGTATGATGGCGTAAGACTACACGAGCATTGCGGGAACCTGCGGGAAGGCTGCCGGGTATTAAACGCGCAAGCCGGAATCTTCGGGATCGCTGCCGTAACGTTCAAGGAACTGGCACCGCGTTTTTTGCAAAAAACAGCGTGTCATCCCGAGCGGAGTTCCGCGTGGGCGCAGGTGGGATGGACCCCGGCGGTTCGTTCCCACTCAGCACGTTATCGGACCGCCGGTGTCCCTCGACTCCGTTTCGGGAGGACCCCTACCGATCCTTGGGCATCGGGTTCGGACTTGTCTTGCGGGCGGGGCGCTCCATTTTCACGCGCCGCTTTTCGATGCCCGTGTTCACCAATATCTCCGCTTACAAATTTGCTCCGCTCGACTGGCTGAAGCCGCTGCGGGAGCGGCTGCTGGCGCGGTGTGTGGCCGGGCGCTTGAAGGGGACGATTTTGTTGAGCGCAGAGGGGATCAATCTGTTCGTCGCGGGGGCGCGGGCGGAGATCGATGCGCTGGTGGCGGAGTTGCGCGCGGTGGAGGGGCTGGAGGGTTTGATGCCGAAGTACAGCGAAAGTGCGGAGCAGCCATTTCAGCGGATGCTGGTGAAGATCAAAAAGGAGATCATCGCGTTTGGCGTCGAGGGGATCGACCCGGCGGCGCGGCCGTCGCCGAAGATCGCGGCGGCGACGCTCCGGCAGTGGCTTGACGAAGGCCGTCCGGTGACGCTGCTGGACACGCGCAATGACTACGAGGTGCGGCTCGGCACGTTTCGCGGAGCGCGGTCGGTGGGCATTGAAAATTTCCGGCAGTTTCCCGACGCGGTGGCGCGGCTCCCGGCGGCGCTGAAGGAGCAGCCGGTGGTGATGTTTTGCACGGGCGGCATCCGGTGTGAAAAGGCGGGGCCGTTCATGGAGCGCGCGGGTTTCCGGCAAATCCTGCAGCTCGACGGCGGCATCCTGCGCTACTTCGAGGAGTGCGGCGGGGCGCATTTCGACGGGGAGTGTTTTGTCTTCGATCAGCGCGTGGGCGTCGATCCCGCGCTGCGGGAGACGGGGACGGCGCAGTGCTTCCGCTGCCAGACGCCGCTGACGCTGGCGGAGCAGCGCGACCCGCGTTTTCAGCCGCCGCACGCGTGTCCGTTTTGCCACGAGGTCTCGGCGGAGTCGGCGGAGGAAAATCTCGCCGCGCGAAATGCCGCACTGCGCCGGCTGACGGTGCCGCTGCCGGGCCGCGCCACGTACGACATCCGCCGCCCGCTGAACATCCCGGCAGCGTGCGACGGTCTGCCGCTGCTCGAGGCGCTCGCGCGCATTTTTCCGCAGGTCGAGCGCGCGGAGTGGCTCGCACTTTGTGCAAGCGGACGTGTGCTCCACGAACTCGGCTGGCCCGCGCGCGCTGATGCCACGGTGCGCGCGGGCGAGCGTTACTTGCGGCTGCTGCCGGGCGCGGCGGAGCCGGACGTGAATGCGGACATCCGCATCCTGCACGAGGACGAGGCGGTCATCGTCGTCCACAAGCCCGCGTCGCTGCCGATGCACCCCGGCGGCGGTTATCAGCGGCACACGCTGCGGCACTTCATGGGCGCGCTGTACGCGCCGGAGAGCCCGCGCCCGCTGCGGCATCTGGACGCGGAGGCGAGCGGTGTGGTGGTGTTTGCGCGCACGCGGCATTTCGCGGCGGTGCTGGGGCCGCAGTTCGCCGGCGGCGGGGCGGAAATCGAAGGTGGACGAGTCATTTTCACGCATCCGGTGACGGGGCGGCGGCTGAGTTTCACCGCCGAGGCGCAGGCGGGGCTGTTGGGGAAGCTGGCAGCTTCCCCTACAGCGCGCCGCGCATTCGGGACGCGCTTGGCTTGCGAGCGGTTTGGCGGCTGCTAACGTCCGCGTTTTCATGGCCGAAGTTCCCAACCATCTCATCCAGGAATGTCCGACGTGCGGCGCGCTGATTGACGTGGCAGGCGAGGATCCGTTTGCGCTGATGCACTGCCCGACGTGCGGCGGGGCGATGCGGGTGCGGCGGCAGTTCGACCATTTCGAGCTGCAGGAGCAGCTCGGCTCGGGCGGCATGGGGACGGTGTACCGCGCGCTGGACCAGAACCTCGGGCGGCAGGTGGCGCTGAAACTTTTGCAGCAGGAGCACAGCGCGAACCCGGAGTTCATCGCGCAGTTTGCCAAGGAAGCGGCGGTCACGGCTTCGATCAACCATCCGCATGTGGTGAAGGTGTACAGCACGGGCGTGGATCACGGGCTGGTGTACATCGCCATGGAGCTGGTGGACAAAGGCTCGCTGGATGACTTGCTGGCGCAGGATGAAAAGGTGGCGGAAGTGCAGGCGCTGACCACGGGCATCCAGATCGCGCAGGGGCTGAACGCGGCGTTGCAGCGCGGGCTGATTCATCGCGATGTGAAGCCGGGCAACATCCTTTTTGCGAACGCGCACACGGCGAAGATCGTGGACTTCGGCCTGGCGGTGCTGATGGAGCACGCGGGCACGGTGATGGGCGAGGTGTGGGGCACGCCGGCCTACGTGGCGCCGGAAAAACTGGACGACCGGCCGGAGGATTTACGGAGCGATATTTATTCACTGGGAGCCACGCTTTTTCACGCGCTGGCGGGGGTGCCGCCGTGCGCGGTGGAGACGAACCAGATGAAGACGCTGCTGGAGGCGAAGCGCAAGGTGGCGGGCCTGCGGACGGTCGCGCCGGAGATCTCGGCGGCGACGGCTTCCGCGATCGACAAGACGCTGAAGGTGGATGCTGCGGAGCGTTTTCAGACGTACGAGGAGTTGATCGAGGCGCTGGAGTTTGCGCGCAGCGAAGTCATTGCCACGGCGCAGGAAGCGGAGGCCGCGGCGCGGGCCGCGGAGGCGGCGGCGCGCGCGCCGGAAAAGGACATGGGCTGGCTGACTTACGTGGTGACGGCGC
>JANXWQ010000529.1 GCA_025351065.1 Chthoniobacter sp.
CTCACGATCATCGCGCGATTCCCGAAGCGGCCCGAGCCCCTTTTCTAGCCGATGAGCGACGACGGAAACCCGAAGATCTACCTGCTGCCGAATCTGATGACGGCGGGCAACCTCTTCTGCGGATTTGCGGCCACGCTCAAAATCCTCGAAGGCGCGCTTGTCCAGGCCGCGACCACGCCGGCCACTGCCGAAGCGGTGGACAAACTCGCCGCCGAGAAATTCCACATGGCCATCTGGCTCATCCTGCTCTCCTGCGTCTTCGATGCGCTCGATGGGCGGCTCGCGCGCCTCGGCGGCCACGAGAGTCCGTTCGGACGCGAGTTCGATTCGCTCGCCGACATCGTTTCCTTCGGCGTGGCCCCGGCGCTCATGGTCTATCGCATCGTGCTGCACGACCCGGATTTTCGCAGCGCCGGCTGGCTCATCGCCTCGCTCTACCTCGTCTGCGGAGCCCTGCGGCTCGCGCGTTTCAACTGCCTCGCCGCCGCCAACTCCGCCGCGGCGAACAAGGAATTCAAAGGCTTCCCGATCCCCGCCGCCGCGGGCGTCATTGCGTCGGTCACGCTCTGCATGCTGTGGTTCGATGAAAAAAACCGCGACATCGGTAACGGCAAATGGGTGCTCCCGCCGCTCATGATTTTCCTCTCGTGGATGATGTTCTCCGGCTTCCGCTACCCGAGCTTCAAGGCGCTGAATCTCCGCACCACGCGCTCGCTGCCGAAGTTCATCGCCATCGTTGCCGTGCTCATTTTCACGGCCCTGAACTACCAGTGGATGCCTGCGGTCATCTTCATCACCTACCTGGTCTACGGCTTCCTCCGCCCCTTCCTCTCGCGGAAGATGAAAGAGGAGATCGAGGACGAAGTGGAGGACGACGACCCGCTGGAAAGCCCGTAGCCGCGCGGGGCGCGGAAATGCGAAATCCGAAACAATTTCTAAAGGCGTGAAAGCTTTGCAAACAGCCGACGATCGCGCCGCAGGAGTTTCCGTTTTTCCGCATTTCCATTCTTTGGAATTTGTTTCGGATTTTCCCCAATGAGCGATTTCGCCCAGACTGGCCTCATCTGCACGTTGCAGCGGCTCAATGACACGCATCTCGCGAAGGTCGAGCGCGAGCTGGCGGTGCTGGCGCATGCGCGGCCCATCGCGCTGGTGCTGCCGTGCCACGGGGCGGATTTGGCAAAGCCCGCGCTGGCGCACATCGTCGCGGAATTGAGCGAGGGGCCGCACTTTCTCCACGAAATCGTGGTGACGATGAACGACCTCGACGCCGCCGGTTTCGCGCGCGCGCAGGAGCTTTTCGCCGCACTGCCGATGCGGCGGACTTTCCTGTGGAATGACCGCGACGCGCCCAGCGCGGTAGGGACGGCACTCCGTGCCGTCCGGGGCGTGCGCAGCGAGGCGGCGGGCGGGATGGACGCGGCAGCTCAAGCACCCGCCGCCTCGCTCCGCTCGCCCGGCGGACAGCACGGCGTGCCGTCCCTACCAGCGCCGCTCGTGGGCAAAGGCGGAAACGTGGACGCGGCGCTGCGGCATCTCACGGGCGAGGGCGAGTGCGCGATCATTGCCACGCAGGATTGCGATGTCGCCAGCTTCCGCCGCGCCGACCTCGCGCGGCTGTGCTACGCGGTCGCGGAGCCGCGGCTGGGGTTTGAGTTTGCGAAGATGTATTACCCGCGCGTTACCGACCGGCTCTACGGTCGCGTCTCGCGGCTCTTCCTCGCGCCGCTGCTGCAGGCGCTGCTGCGCGTGGCCGGCCATCAGCCGCTGCTCGATTTCCTGCTCAGTTTCCGCTACCCGCTTTCCGGCGAGGTCGCGATGACCCGCGCCACCGCCGCCGCGCTCCGCCTCGCACCCGGCTACGGCCTCGAGATCGGCCAGCTTTGCGAAGTCTTCCGCCACCTTGATCCCCGCACCGTCTGCCAGGTCGATGGTGGCGCGGGCTACGACCACCGGCACCAGCCCGCCGCCACCGCCCTCGCCGCGATGGCCGGTGAAATCGCCGCCGAACTTTTCCGCCAGTGCGCCACCGAGGGCCTGCCCTCCGATGCGGCCTTTCGCACCGCCGTCGCCACCGCCTACCGCTGCGAGGCCGGCCTCGCCCTCCATCGCAGCGCCAGCCTCGCGCTCATCAACGACCTGCCTTTCGACGAAAGCAGCGAGCGCGAGATGGTGGAGACTTTCGCCTGCCATCTTGGTTGACCTCCCGGGAGGAGCCGCCAACTTGCGTGCATGACGGTCACCAAAAAGTCGTCTAGCGGCTTCGATTCCATCACATCAAGCGCATGAAAATCGTCAAGACGTTCGGGAATTTGGCGGAGGCGGGGTTTGCCAGTTCGCTGCTGGAGGCGGCGGGCATTCCGGCTTCGCTCGCCGATGAGCAGAGTTTCCTGATGGTCGGTGGCATGGGCATGCTCGGCATCCGTTTGCAGGTCGAGGATGCGGACTTCGAGCGGGCGGCGCAGGTGCTTGCGAAGGGGCCGGACGCCGATGTTCCCACGGCTGACGATTTGCCGGTTTCGCCGGAAAAAAGGGAGGAACCCAGCAGGATTCCCGCGGCTTTATTTTTCGTCGCCGGCGCGATCTTCGCGCTCATGGTTTTCTCCGTCCGTCAGGCTGCTGAGCGACGCACCGTGCCATTGCGGGCGGCTGACCAGACGGACGAGTACGATGACAACCACGATGGCCGCCCGGATCGCTTTGTCACCTACCGCAATGAAGTGCTCGCCAGGGTGGAGGCGGATCGCAATGGCGACGGCAAAAGCGACTATTGGGAAACCTATGATCGCGAAGGCATCATCCAAAGCTCGGAGCAGGACGAAAATTTTGACGGCCGCCCAGACGCTTGGTTTTTGTATGAAAATGGACGGGTGGAAAGCTCGCGAAGTGATACCGATTTCGATGGACGTCCAGATTGGTTTGGCACTTACAAAAATGGCCTCTGCGTCCGCATGGATTGCCGTCCGAATGAATCAGGCATTGTCGTGCGGCGCGAAATCTACGAGCACGGTGCGCTCCATGAGGAATGGGTGGACGAAAACCTGGATGGGATTTTCGACTACAAAATTCTCATTGATCCCTTTGGCGTGAGGTCGGAACGGATTCCGATTCATCAGTCCGCGAAGTGAGCGGAAAAAACCATCGGCAACTCCGCGCTTGGCCGTTGTGTGCGGCGATGTTTTCCTACGCGCCTCATGCCGAAAAAACCTGTCGTTCTCATCATTCGCGATGGCTGGGGGATCAACCCCGGCGGTCGTGAGCACGCGGTGGAAAATGGCGACGCCACGCTGCTGGCGCGCACGCCTTTCCACGATCACCTCTACACCACCTACCCGCTGGCCACGCTCAGCGCGAGCGGTATGGATGTGGGGCTGCCGGACGGGCAGATGGGCAACTCGGAAGTCGGGCATCTGAACCTCGGCGCGGGCCGCGTGGTGTACCAGGATTTGACGCGGATCAACAAGGCGGTGCGCGACGGCGAGCTGGCGACGAATCCGGTTTTGCAGGAAGCGTTTGCCAAGGCGCGCGGGCACCGGCTGCACTTACTCGGGCTGGTGAGCGATGGCGGCGTCCACTCGCATCAGGAACATCTAATCGCGCTGGCGGTGGCGGCGAAAGCGGCGGGCGTGGACGACATCCTCGTGCATGCGATCACGGACGGGCGCGATACATCGCCGACGGGCGGCGCGGATTTTCTCGCACGCGTGCAGGCCGGGCTGGCCCCGACGGGCGCGAAGATCGCGACGGTCATCGGACGATATTTCGCGATGGATCGCGACAAGCGCTGGGAGCGCAACAAGCTCGCGTGGGATGCCATCGTCCTCGGACGCGGGCTGGTTTCGCACGATACGCCGAGCGCCGCCGTGAGCACCGCCTACACCCACGAGCGGCGCGGCGATGAGTTTCTCCAGCCGATCATTTTCCACCACGCCAATGAGCAGCGCGTGCGCGATGGCGACGTGGTGCTGTGGTTCAATTTCCGCGCCGACCGCGCGCGGCAGCTCTCGCTGGCGTTTTTGAAAAAGGACTTCGCCGGCTTCGAGCGCGAGGTCACTCCGGCGGTGCATTATGTGACGCTCACGGAATACGACGAAACCTACGGCTGCCCCGTGGTCTTCGGGCCGCAGTCGCTGAAAAACATCCTCGGCGAAGTCGTGAGCGCGGCGGGGCTGAAGCAACTGCGCATCGCGGAGACGGAGAAATATCCGCATGTGACGTTCTTTTTTAACGGCGGGGTGGAGGAGCCGTTTGCCGGCGAGGACCGGATCATCGTGCCGTCGCCGAAAGACGTGCCGACTTACGACTACAAGCCGCAGATGAGCGCGCCCGAGGTCACCGCGAAAGTCGTCGAGGCGCTGCCGAATTACGACCTGGTGATCCTGAATTTCGCCAACCCGGACATGGTGGGGCACACCGGCGTGGTCGAGGCGGGGATCAAGGCGGTGGAGGTCATCGACGACTGCGTGCGGCAGGTCGTGGAGAAAACGCTCGCGCTCGGCGGGCAGCTCATCCTTCTTGCCGACCACGGCAACTGCGAGCTGATGCGCAACCCCGACGGCTCGCCCAACACCGCGCACACCACGAACCCCGTCCATTTCCTCCACGTCTCGCCGAACCCGGCGGGCGGGAAAATCGAGAGCGGCATCCTCGCGGACGTCGCGCCCACTTTGCTCGCCCTCCTCGGGGTGTCGCAGCCGGCTGAGATGACGGGTAAAAACCGCGTGGTACGGGGATGATTTTTTAGCCACGGATTTGCACGGATGAAACACGGATGGGCCCGCGGCGGCCCACCTTCTTATCCGTGAAAATCCGTGTTCATCCGTGGCTCATTCTCCTCGCGCCGCATTTCACATTGCGCTCCCGGCGCGGCTTTGTAGCTTCCTGCCCCGCTCCGCGAAATTGTCCCGTGGTGTAATGGTAGCACAAGGGTCTTTGAAGCCCTTTGTCATGGTTCGAATCCATGCGGGACAGCGCGCGTCACTGCCTGCGGGCTTGTCGAGTGGAACAGTGGACTTTAGCGTGCGGGGCGCATGAAACTTTCCAAACGCGGCGAATACGCCCTCCGCGCCCTCATCGACTTTGGCATCGCGCACGAACTCGGGCGGCCCATGCTCAAGATCGGCGAACTCGTCGAGAAGGAGCGGCTGCCGGTGAAGTTCCTCGAGCAAATCCTCACGCAACTCCGCGGCGCGGGCTACATCGAAACGAAGCGCGGGAAGAGGGGCGGCTACTTCCTCGCGAAGCCGGCGCGCGACATCAGCCTGGGTAAAGTCATCCGCCTCATCGACGGCCCGCTCGCGCCGATCTCGTGCGTGAGCGTGACCGCGTACGAGCCGTGCTCGTGTCCGGACGAAGCGCACTGCGGCCTGCGCATGCTGATGCTCGAGGTGCGCAACGCCATTGCCCGCATCCTCGACCGCTACGTGCTCGCCGATGTCGTCGGGATCACCCTGCGCAAAATGCGGCGCGATGGCGTGGCGATCCCTTTCATGGTCGAGCAACTGCTCCACGTTTCGCCGACGGCGAAAGGCGGGCCGACCTTCGTGGATGACAACCCGGCGGGCGGCTTTCTCGCGGAACTAGCGGAATCAAAAACGCCGGTGAAAGCCCGGAAGCGAAAAACGGCCAAGGCGGCATGAGCAGGTTCGGGCGGTTTTATTTTTTAACGCAGAGACGCAGAGGCAGAGGGATGGGGGAACTATTTGTTGAAACACCAATCTCTGCGCTCTCCGCGTCTCTGCGTCTCTGCGTTTAAAAAAACGCACGATCCCGCGCCGCCCGTCCGCTTTCGCTGATTGACGCAGGCACACGCGCTGCTTTCCTTCGCGCCGGTGTTCCCGCCTTTCTACGATTACCTCTTCGCCGCGTTCGCTTTCATCCTCGGCGCATCCATCGGCTCCTTCCTGAACGTGTGCATCTACCGCATGCCCCTCGGCCTGTCGGTCAACGAGCCGAAGCGTTCCTTTTGTCCGAGCTGCAAATATCAGATTCCGCTTTACCACAATATCCCGCTCGTGACGTGGCTGGTGCTGCGCGGGAAATGCGCGAACTGCGGCGGACGCATCTCCTTCCGCTACTTCGGCGTCGAACTGCTCACCGGGCTGCTCTTTCTCGGCGTGTGGCTTAAGGTTTGGACGTGGGGCGCGCCGGGCTGGCCACCGCAGGCGTGGGTGCTCGCGCTGCCGTATTGGATAATGGCCGCGCTGTTCATCGTGGCCACGTTCATTGACTTCGAGCACTTCATTATCCCGGACGAAATCACCATCGGCGGCACCGTCGCGGGCGTGCTGCTCAGCTTTGCCATCCCCACGCTGCACGGGCAGGCGACGAATGTGGCCGGCGGGCTGTGGTCGCTGATCGGCGCGGGCGTCGGTTTCGCCGCGCTGTGGCTGGTGGTGCAGTTGGGCAAAATGGCGTTCGGCAAAAAGCGGCTGACCTACGAAAAGCCCACGCCTTTCACCTGGACGCGCCGCGATCAGGAGGCGGACTTCGTGGTCGGCGAGGAGGCGATGCTGTGGAGCGACTTTTTCTACCGCGGCAACGAGCAGGTGCTCATGCAATGTGCGTGGCTGGAGATCGACGGCGAGCGCTTTGAAAACGCCGCGGTGCGCTGCGAGTGCGAGTGGCTTCACCTCGGCGCGCGGGAGTGGGAGCTGGTGAAAGTGGATGTCATTCGCGGCGAAGTCACCGAGGTCACTTTTCCCCGCGAGGCGATGGGCTTCGGCGACGTGAAATTCATAGCCTGCATCGGCGCGTTCCTCGGTTGGCAAGCCGTCGCTTTCACCATCATGAGCGCGTCCATGTTCGGCGCAGTCGTCGGCGTATTCACCATCCTCATCGGCCGCCGCGAGTGGTCCACGAAAATTCCCTTCGGCCCCTACCTCGCGCTCGGCGCATTGACCTGGTTTTTCCACGGGCCGGAGATCGTGCGCTGGTACTTGCAGTTCACGCAGCCGCCGGTCGGCTAGCGTTTCCGCGAGAGAAAAAATCGGGCCGGCGAGATTTGAACTCGCGACCTCTTGAACCCCATTCAAGCGCACTACCAAGCTGTGCTACGGCCCGACATTTGAGGGCGGGAAAGTAGCCGGGGGTTTTGGAAAGGGAAGCGGTTATTTGGCGAATAGCCCCGCGCTGGCAGGGGAAGCTGTCAGCTTCCCCTGCAACCGCGCTGGCCGATCTCGAGGCCCGCCGGGATTTGGCATTTCCCAAACGCGCCGGCGCTTTTACCATGCCGGCCTATGAATCTCGAAAAAGTCGCCATCG
>JANXWQ010000532.1 GCA_025351065.1 Chthoniobacter sp.
GACTACATCCTCGGGCTTTCTCGCTTCGCCGCGAAAACCCTCGACTTGGGCGAGGCCAGTGATGCCAGGCTTTACGAAGCTGCGAAGGCGGTAGGCTTCGGCGACGCGGCCAAATTCCAAGTCATGCTCGACCATGTGCGGGCGCGGGCCGACGACGCTCATTTGGCCGCGCAGGACGTTGAGGAACTGCGGCAGCTCATCGAGGCTCAGGCGGCGCAGCCAGCGGGCGAGCGGATAAACGCGCGCGTCCTCGCGCACAGCCTGGCACGCGGCGTCGGGATTGTCCGCGCGCATGGTGCGAAACTTGATGATGTCGAATTCGCCGTTCTGGATGCCGGCCCGTCTTTGCCGGAAAAAAACCGGCCCCGGCGACTGCCAGCGCTGCACCAGCCAGACCGCGAGCGCGAGCGGCGGCAGCACGAGCACGACCACGGGCAGGGCCAGCGCCACATCGAGCCCGCGCTTGAGGATGCGGTTGAGCGGATTTTCCAGCGGCTCCGCGCGCAGGGCGATGAAGCTGTGCCCGTCGTCCTCCACATGCACCACGGGATGCTTGAGCTTCTCGGCCAGGTTGCTGAGGATGAGCAGGCGCGCGCCGAGGCTTTCCACGCGGCGCACGGTCTCGAGGTGGCTGTCGGAAAATTCCGGCAGTTCCAGCAGCACGACCTGGGTGATGCGATGCGCGGCGATCACCTGCTCCAGCGCGGCGGTTTCCCCCAGCCAGCGCAGCCGCGCGTCCTCCACCCCACCCGCGGCCTTTTCCCCGAGCCGTCCCATGACTTGCAGGCCGAAAACCTCCCGGCCCCGCACCCATCCGGCCAGCCGCTCGGCCCGCTCGCGCGAGCCCACCAGCAGCAGCCGCTCGCGCCGCGTGCCGCGGAAAATCCGGCGCGCGACATAGCGCGGCAGCACCACGTTTGACCACAGCAGCGCGGCGTACAGCGACGGCACGAGAAAGGCGAGAAAGGTGCGCGAGATGAAGGCGTCCTTTGCCGCCGCGAGAAAGACCAGCAGCGTGCCGACGGCGCACGCGCACTGCCGCAGCGAGACGCCATGCTGCGCGAGAAAACCGCGCTCCAGCACCTCGTGCGCCTTGCTCCGGTGCAGCGCCTCAAACACCAGTCCGAGAATCAGCAGCCCGCAGTAAATCGGATACCGTTCCAAGCCCGCCGGCTCGCCCGCGAGGAACCAGCGGAACGTCACCTGTGCCACCGCCACAAAGACCACCGTGACCACCAGCGCCTGGCAGAAAAGCACCGTGGTCTGAAGGCCGCGGGTTCGTTGGGTAAGCATGGTTGCTTGGCAGTAATCCGGCGGCGAAACGCCGTCAAACGCTACCTTTGCCGAGACGGCGGCGCTTTCGGTCGGCGCAGCGGTTTTGGCAAACCTGCGCGCTTCGGCCCATCCACCCGCACGGGCTGGCATTTGACCGCCAAATTCCCTTGCCATAAGGAAAAAGCCGGGAATAATACCGCCCTGATTTGCGGCACGCAGGCGACAGCAGCCCGTTTTTTACCGCAAATTACTCTGGAAAAGCACTCGTAGCTCAATTGGATAGAGCATCTGACTACGAATCAGAAGGTTCCGTGTTCGAGTCACGGCGAGTGCATCCCAGCCCGTCGGGCGGACGGCAGGCGGTGCCGTCTGCCTACCCGTCCGCAAAAAAGTGGAGGCGAAGGGAGTTGAACCCTTGTCCTGATGACTCTTGCCACAGGTTTCTACATGTTTAGCCTCGCCTTTGTTTTAGCCGCACGAACGCCGGCGGGCGGGCTTTCGTGCTGCGAGTGTCCACGGTATTTTCTCGCCCTTGAGCGCGGTCACACCGCTCTCGGGCCAGCCTGCTGTCGTCGCAGATGCACCTAGCAGGCGTTGATGCATCCACGCTGCGGTCAATTAAGCCGCAAGAGCGAACGCCTCGGAATTACCCGAGAAGTCCACTTCAGTGATATTAGCTTTCGCGTTTATCGGTTTGCCCGGGAGTTTAACGTGGCCAACCAGGCTTCCACGACATGCGGCCTGTGTCTCGAACCAACAGTCGAAACCAGTACGCCCCCTTTTTTGGGAGGGCG
>JANXWQ010000534.1 GCA_025351065.1 Chthoniobacter sp.
GTCCTTCACATGCAGTTCGAAAGAATCCTCCGTGCTCGTGACGCTCGCGATCCCGCCCTGCGCCCACGCCGTGTTCGACTCCGCGCGCGCCCGCTTCGTGACGATGGCGACGCTGCCATGCTTCGCCGCGCTGAGCGCAAAGGTGAGCCCGGCGATGCCGGAGCCGATGATGATGAAGTCGAAGCGGGTCATCGCAGCCAGAGGTTGTCGATGAGCCGGGTTTTGCCAAAGAAAACCGCGAGCGCGAAGACCGTGCCGCGGCCGGCTTCGCGCACGGGATGGAGCGTTTCGGCGTCGGCGATTTCCGCGTAGTCGAGTTGGGCTAGGGGAGCGGTGTCGATGGTTTTCACGAGCAGGCGGCGGAGCTGGGCGGCGCTGGTTTCGCCCGCGGAAAAAGCGGCGGACGCGGCGAGCAGCGCGCGGCGGAGGACGGTGGCTTGGGCGCGTTCGGCGACGGTGAGAAAGCGGTTGCGCGAACTGAGCGCGAGGCCGTCGGGTTCGCGCACGGTTTCCACGGGCACAATGCGCACGGGCACATTCAGGTCGCGCACCATCCGGCGGATGACCGCGCATTGCTGAAAATCCTTCAGCCCGAAAACCGCCAAGTCCGGCTGCGTGATTTGGAAAAGTTTCAGCACCACCGTGCAGACGCCGCGAAAATGCCCCTGCCGCGACGCCCCGCACAGGCGCGCAGAAACCTCCGACTCATCCACGAAAGCCGAGCTGCCCGCCGGATACATCGCCGCTGCCGTCGGATGAAAAATTACATCGGCCCCGAACGCCGCGCACAGCTTTCGATCCGCCGCGAAGGGCCGCGGATACCGGGCAAAATCCTCCTTCGGCCCAAACTGCGTCGGGTTCACAAAAATGCTCACCACCACCAACCCGCCCCGCCCCGCCAGCGCGCGCGCCTTTTCAATCAACCGCGCGTGCCCGCGATGCAGCGCCCCCATCGTCGGCACCAATACCACCGGCCCGCGCGCGGCCCGGCAGAGGCGCGCTGTCGCAGGAATGGAGCGGAGGATTTTCAAAATCGGGAAAACGGACGCCTGCGGGATAGCCGAGCCCCTTTCACGAAGCAAGCACCGGCGGCAGACGTAGCAGGAACAATAACTGCTATAAAATCCGTCGCAGTTATAAACCAATAGCAACCAATGAAAACTACCCTTCAACCTCATCGCGGCGGCTTCACCCTCGTCGAGATCATGATTGTCGTGGCGATCATTGCTCTGCTCGCGGCCATGATGGGGAACAACGTCGTCCGGGCGCGCAAGCGCACCCAGGCGTCGCGCATCCTCGATGACCTGCGGACGCTCGACGGCGCGCTCGACCAGTGGGCCCTTGAAAAGAGCAAGAAAGCGGGAGATGTGGCGGAGTTCTCTGACCTCCAGCCGTATCTTAAAACCATGAACAAACTCAACCTCGCGGGACGCGACCTGTTTGGCCAAGCCTATGGGCCGTATTCCGTGGATACCGGGCCGAGGGTCGCGGACTTCACCTTCAACGCGTTGTCCGACATCGCTCCGGCGGAGTTTTGGTCGCCCTATAAATGATCCGGCGCGCTTAGCCACCGCCGACAAAAATAGAGCCGGCGAGGTCTTCGGGCCTCGCCGGTTTTAAGTCTCGGCAGAGGTGCGGTAACCGGCCACAAATTCCCGCCGGAACGCGGTGAAAGTCCCCGCCTCGATCTCGCGCCGGGCGCGCCCCAGGAGGCTGAGGTAAAAGTGCAGGTTGTGCAGCGAGATGAGCCGCAGGCCGAGGATTTCCTCCGACTTCACGAGATGCCGCAGATAGCCGCGCGAAAAGCCGCGGCACGCCGCGCACGCGCACCCTTCCTCGATCGGCCCTTTGTCCAAAATGAACGGCGCATTTTTCAAACTGACCGTCCCGCTCGCAGTGAACGCCGTCCCGTTGCGCGCCAGCCGCGTGGGCAGCACGCAGTCAAACATGTCGATCCCGCGCGCGACCATTTCGAGCATTTGCGGCGGTGTGCCGAGACCCATCGCATAGCGTGGTTTGTCGGCGGGGAGAAAGGGCACGCTGAACTCGACGGCGCGCATCATCTCCGGTTCCGGCTCGCCCACGCTCACACCGCCGACCGCGTAGCCGTCGAAGCCCAGCGCCACCAGCGCCTCCGCCGAGTGCCGCCGCAAATCCTCGTAGCTCGACCCCTGCACGATGCCGAATTTCAGCCCCGGCGTTTCCACCTCCCGGCACCGCGCCGCCCAGCGCAGCGTCCGCTCCAGGCTCTCCGCCACCTTTTCATGCGGGCAGGGAAACGGCGGGCACTCGTCGAAAAGCATGGCGATGTCGCTGCCCAGCGCCGCCTGCGTTTCCATCGCCTCGCGCGGGCCGAGGAACATCGGCGAGCCGTCGATGTGGTTTTGAAAATGCACGCCCTCCTCCGTGATCTTGCGCAGCTTCGCCAGCGAGAAAACCTGGAACCCGCCCGAGTCCGTGAGGATCGGCCCGTCCCAATTCATAAACCGATGCAGCCCCCCAAAGTGCCGCATCACCTCCATCCCCGGCCGCACGAAAAGATGATACGTGTTCCCCAGGATGATCTGCGCCC
>JANXWQ010000537.1 GCA_025351065.1 Chthoniobacter sp.
GTGATCGCCACCGTCTCGCCTGCTGCCACGCTCAAATCCACGCCGCGCAGGACATCCACGGCATCGCCGCCATCCGGCGCACGGTAGGTTTTCGAGAGGTTTTTGATTTCGAGGAGCATGGCGGGGATTGACTCACGCAAAGGCGTAAAGGCGCAAAGAATCTTTCGCGACTCCGCGCCTGTGGGCGCGCGCCCGTCCAAAAGACCTGCCGTCATCCTGAACGGAGTTTCGCCCGCGGGCGCAGGCGGAGGGCGAAACGCAGTGAAGAGCCGAGTCCGCGAGACAGCGCCGGGGCGTAGGCGGGCGGCGCAATCCTGACAGCACTGCGGGCGGAGGCGGGAGGGCACACGCGGCACTCCTCCCACCGCCTCCGCGCATTAGAGTCAGCGATTCTTCACTACGGCTCGGTTCGCAAAGCCTCCCAAGCCTCCGTTCAGGATGACGGCCTGCTGTTGGCTGGCGCAGTACTGCGAGCGCCTTCATGACTCAATGCTCACCCACCGCCGCGCTTTCATCTCGAAACGCGGGAGCGAATTCGCCGCCACGCGCACCACCGGGATGCGCAGCGCAAAGGCCGACGTGAGCGCATGCGCCAGCTTTTCCACACTCGCCGCGTCGGCGCTTTCGATTTGCACAGTCACCTCGGTGAGCGCGCCGCGCCGACTCACCTCCACGCGGTACTCCGTGATCTCCGGCACTGAGCGCACCACAGCATCGACGGCGTTTGGAAAAAAATTCACGCCGCGCACCACCACCATGTCGTCCGCGCGCCCGATGATGCCGCCTTCCAGCGCAAACCCCGGCTCGCTTGCACGACGCCGCACAAGATCGCCCGTGCGATACCGCAGCAGTGGACAAGCCGTGCGCCCGAGCGTCGTCAGCACCAGTTCGCCGACCTCGCCGGGCGCGACCGCCGCGCCGCTCTGCGGCTCGATCACTTCCGCAAAATACGACTCCTCGATCACGCGCAGCACGCCCTCCGCATCTGCACCCTGAAACGCCACCGGGCCGACCTCGGTCATCCCGTAGTGGTCGATGACGCGCGCGCCAGGCCACGCCGCGCCGATGCGCGCCCGCACCTCCGGCACGCTCCCGCCCGGCTCGCCAGCGACGATGATTTTCCGCACCGCCGCTGCGCCGAGGTCGATCCGCTCCGCCACCGCGACCTCCGCGAGATGCAGCGCGTAAGTCGGCGTGCAGCACAGCACTGTCGCCCGCTGCTCGATCATCGCCCGCAACCGCGCCGCGCTGCCCAGCCCGCCGCCCGGCAGGCAGAGAAAGCCGAGCCTGGCCGCCGCCTCGAAGGCCGTCCAGAAACCGAGAAACGGTCCAAACGAAAATGCGAAATAAATCCGGTCGCCCGCCGCGAGCCCGGCGGCGCGGTAGATGTGCGCCCAGTTGCCGAGCATCCAGTCCCAGCTCTCCGCGGTGTCGATGATGACCAGCGGGCGCGCGGTCGTCCCGCTCGTCTGGCAAAAGCGCGAGTAGTGCTCGACGGGATGCGTCAGGTTCGAGCCATACGGCGGATGCGCGGCCTGATCCGCGACGAGATCGGCCTTCGTTGTGAAAGGCATCCGCGCGGAAAACTCCGCGAGACTTTTCACGACCGCATCCACACCTGCCGCCGCCAGCCGCGCCGTCTGAAAGCGATTGCCCGGCGTGACCGCCGCCAGCAGCGCGCGCAGCTTTTCGAGCTGGCTCATGCGGGTTTTACTTCACCACTTTCACCTCGGCCACCGCCACCGCCGGCTTCTTCGGCGCAGGCGGCGCGGGCTTGAACTTCGTCACCAGCGCCCCGCCCACGACGGCCAGCACCATGCCCAGCCAGAACGGCGCTTTGATCGTCCCCAGCCCGCCCTCCGGCGGATGCTGCGCGAGCGCCACGATGGCGTTCACCACCGGCGCGCCGGAAAAAACAATCGTCATCACCACGGCGGGATTCCCTTTCGCCCCAAACGCCAGCAGCACCCCGAACGCGCCTACCGCGCCGACGATGCCCGCGATAAGTGACCACGCCATGCCCTTCGCCGGGTAATTCCAATCCGCCCCGCTCAGCACCAGCATGAGCAGCGGCGCGAGCACGGCCACGAGGAAGTAGGCGATGCCGACAAACAGGAACGCCTTGTAGCGCCCGTTCACCGGATCCTGCATGCCGAGCTGGCCGGTGTGGAGGAAAATGCCATAGACGCCCCACGAGACGACGGTGAGAAGGGCGAAGGCGAGCCAGGTCATTCCAGGCTGGGATTGGGCGTCAGGAGGCATGATGGGTGTTTGGTTTGGATTTGGTTTGTGGTGAAAATCTTCCGCTTCCGCTTCCTCTTAGTCTTCCTCCGAGGAGCGGTGCGAAAGGAAAAGACTATGCGGACGATGAGGCGAGCAAATCCGCGGGTGCGGCGGAGATTTGCGCACGGATGCGCTCGGGAATCGGCACGGGCACAAGCTTCCCGGTCGCCCGGTCCACCGTCGCGCAGACTGCGGCGACGCTGCCGCGCGCGACTTCAGTGCCGTCGGCGGCTCGGCGAAAAATGAACTGGTAGCGGATCGAGCGCGCCCGCACCTCGGCGACGAGGAGATGGATTTCCACCTCGTCCTCAAAACGTAGCGGTGCGCGGAAATCGCACGCCGCGCTGACCCGCGGCCAGCCGGTCGTGCCGCCCTCGTCGTGACCGTGGATGGTGCAGCCGAGCGAGCGGAAAAACGCGTGCTCGGTGGACTCCATCATGCGGAAGAAATTCGCGAAATGGACGATGCCGGCCATGTCCGTCTCCGCAAATTCGATGCGGCGGGTGAGCTTGAATTCGTGGGGCATCGGCGCGGGAGGTTAGCGGGTGGAGGAGGAAACGGAATTGCGGATTTCAGGTTTCAAAAACTCCGCCGTCAGCGCGACGAAACGCTCGGCCATCCGCGGCATCGAAAACTCGCGCTCCACCGCCGCCCGTCCGCGCGCTCCCATTTCATCAGCCTTCGCGGGCTCCGCGAGCAGCGCCTCCCAGCCGTCGGCCAACGCCTCCGAACTGCCCGGCTCGCACAAAATCCCACCGCCCGTCGCCTCGACCAATTCGGTAAACGCCGCACACCGCGGCTGCACCACCGGCACGCCCGCGGCCCACGCCTCGATGAGATAGAGCCCGAACGCCTCGCCGTAATTCGCCGGCACCGAGAGCAGCGTGAGGCTTTGTAAAAACGCCGCCTTTTCCTCGCGGCTCACGTTCGGCAAAAACTCCGCATCGCCCGCCAGCCCTGCATCCGTCAGCATCCGCCGCAGCGTCGCCACGTAGCGCTCATCGTCCGCCGTCATTGCGCCCGCGCAGCGCAGCTTCGCTCCGGGAAAACGCCCGCGCTTTTTCAGCAGGATGAACGCCTCCACAACAAGCCCCAGCCCTTTCCCTGGAATGAACCGCGCGAGGTAGCCGACGGTTGGTTGAGCGTTGGACGTTGGACGTTGGACGTTGGACGTTTCCTCAATCGCCACGCCATTCGGAATCACGCGCAATTTTTCGGTCGGCATCCGCATGCGCCAGCCCATCAACTCCGCATAGTAGCGGCTCGGTGCGATGCACGCGTCGCAGTCCCGCGCCCGTTCGCCCATCGCCTCCCACGAACGCGTCTGCCACGGCTCCGGCAGCCCGTCGAGAAAACTGTCCTCACCTTGTAGCGACGCCAGCACCGGCACGCCGAGCGCGTCCTTTATCCCACGCGCGAGCCCCACTAGCAGCGCCGTCGAGAGCCACACCGCATCGGGCCGATGCTCGCGCAGCCACTCGATGAGCTTCGCGAGTTCCTTCGCCTGATGCCCGTGCTCGCCTTGCAGCATCGAAAGCGTGAGCGCGCCCACGTCCGCCGTCGCCGTCATGCCGCTCTGCTTCGCTGCGAGATTCAGCAGCCCGCGCGCATTCAGCAGTCGGTCCAGCCAGCGCGGCGTGTGCCGGAAAAGCGCGAGCTTCTGCTGCAAATAGACATTCACCCCGCCGAAAAAAATCTCCGAGTCCGGGCTCGCCGCGCCCTCGTCGAGCGTGAGCGGTAGATACATCGGCAGCAGCACCGCATCGTGCCCCCGGCGGATGAGTTCCTTGGCCAGCGCATTGTCGCGCATACACACGCCGCAGTAGTAGCTGCCCGTGCCGGGCGTGAGCAGGACGATCTTCATTCCCCGCGCAGGTCGTAGCAAATGATCCGCGGCTTCGTGCCGCCGCTGCCCGGCTGGTTCTGGCAGATGAAAAGCCGCCCATCGCTGATCACCGGCGGCGTCCACGTTTCCGGCGCGTGGAAAAGCTGCGCCTGCGCCTTCACCACCGCACCGCGCGGCGAAAGGTCGAGCCACGCGAGGTCGCCGTTTTCACCAAGGCAAAGAAACGCGCCGTCTGCGCGAAGGAGCGAGGCTCGCTGAAACTTCCCGCCGAGTTCATCGCGCCAAAGCACCTTGCCAGTCGCGAGGTCGTAGCACGCCAGCTCCGCATTCTGCTGATGCTGTCCAGCAAAGCCATAGAGCGCGCCCTCGTGCGCCACCGCGGTGACGATGTAGGTGTCGAACTTCGGCGCGAGCCACGCCGGTTTCGCGGAAAAGTCCGGCGCAACCTCCACACACAATCCGCCCTCAGTATAAGCCTCAGCCACGAAGATCCGCGAGCCCGCCACGACCGGCGCGGAGATGCTCGCGCTGGCAAACATCTTCGCCCGGTGCGGCGTGGCGCTGAGCACCGCGCCCGTCTTCGCGTCGATGACGAGCAAGCCGCCCGTGGGCGGATCGGACATGCCGCCCTGGTAGGCGAGCACGCACTCGCGCCCGTGCAGCGTGGCGGCGATGGGCGACGAGTAGCTGGAGCCCCACGCGTGCTTGGCCGCCCACAGCTCCTTGCCCGTCGCAGCGTCGAAGGCGACGGCCGATTTCTGATCGCGCGTGCCGAGGGAAACGATCACGCGGTCGCCAATGACGAGTGGCGTGCCGCCCTGGCCGAAAAAAGTGGGCAGCAATTCGTAATCCGCCGCGAGGTCGCGCTTCCACACGACCTGGCCGGTGGCGAGGTCGAGGCAGTGCAGGATGCTGGAAATGCCGAGGGTGAAAACGCGCCCGCCGGCGATGGTCGGGTTCGAGCACGGGCCGGAACCGCCGCCGTACTTCGAGGTGAACGGCGCGGGGTAGCTCAAGCGCCAGAGCCGCTCGCCATTCGCGGCATTGAGCGCCTCGACGACTTCGTTTTCGCCGTCGGCGGAAAAGACCACGACCTTTCCTCCGCTCACCGTCGGCGTTGAGTGCCCCGCACCTTTGGCCGACTCCCACAGTTTGCGCGGCCCCTCCTTCGGCCACTCGTGCCGAAGGCCGGTTTCGGCGGAAGTGTTGTTATACTGCGGCCCGAGAAAGTGCGGCCAGTCTGCCGCGAAAGAGCCAACCCCAAACAGCCCGAGCGCGACTGCAAAAACACGCATGGTCATGCGGCGGCACCGACCGGCGCGCGGCCGTGCGGCAGGTCGGCCGGAAGTTCGGCGAACTCCCGCATCGCCTCGTAGAGTTCGGTGAAGTCGCGCTCGAAAAGATCGCCGATGAGCGAATCCGTCAGCCGTCCGCGATGCTGCGGATAAGCCTTCAGCATGCGGCCAAACGAAAAATTCGGATCGTAAAACGCATAGACGAGCTTCCGCATATTCTCGAGGCCGGTGCATAGCTTCTCGCCGTACTCGGCAAACCGCGCGCCACTCGTGTCGCCCTCGGTCAGTGCGGCATCGACGGCATCTGCCGCCATCTCGCCGCTTTTCAGCGCGAGAAAAACGCCGCTGGAAAACACCGGATCAAGAAACGCAAATGCATCGCCGGCGAGCAGCAGCCCGTCGGCGGCGCAGTACTTCGAACGGTAGGAAAACTCGCTCGTCACCCAGTACTCGCCGAATTGCTGGCCGATGCTGAGGTGTTCTTTGATCCACGCGTTGCGCCCGATTTCGCGGCACATAATCTGCCCCGGATCTTTCGATTCGGAGAAAAGATAATCTTTCTCGGCGACGATGCCGACGCTCACCACATCGCCCTTCAGCGGGATGTACCAAAACCATCCGCGCCCCTCGACATAGGCCACCGTGGTATTGCCCTCGTCAATTCCCGGATCGCGTTTCGCCCCGCGGAAGTAGGTCCAGACCGCCAGCTTGTTGAGCTGCGGATCCTTCACCCGCCAGCCTTCGCGCGCCGTCGCCACCTGCTCGCGTCCCGAGCAGTCAATCGTCATCGGCGCAAAAAACTCCCGCGTTTCGCCGTCCGCGCAAACCGCCTCGACGCCGATTACGCGCCCGCTGTCGTCCTTCAGCGTGCGCTTTACCGCCGTCAGTTCGCGCACCTCCGCGCCCTTCGCCCGCGCGTTGTCCAGCAGCATGAGATCGAAGTCCGCGCGCTCCACCTGCCACGTAGTGGAACTCGGGTGATCGTAGTGCTGGAAAAAATAAAACGGCTGCGACTGCCGCCCGTCCGAGGTCACAAACTGCACGCTGTATTTTTTCGTATAAGCGATGCGGTCCATCTCGCCGACGAGCCCGAGCCGGTTCAGCGTGAACCAGCAGAACGGCATCATGGACTCGCCGATGTGGTAGCGCGGAAACTTTTCCTTTTCGAGAATGAGCACCCGCCGCCCTTTCTCCGCGAGCAGCGCGCCCGCGGTGCTTCCGGCGGGGCCGCCGCCGATGATGAGAACGTCGAAATTTTCGGAATGCGCCGGGCTGTTCATGCGGATGAAGACGGATTCGTTTGGCGGAAAATCACGGACGCAGGACTTCCACGATCCGCGCGAGCACGCGGTCGCCGTCGCCGAGCAGCACATTGCTGCGACCGTAGAGCGTGTGCGCGCCGTCGAGGCCGAAATGCGCGTCCATCACGGAATCAGGCGCGAGTTTCAAAAACGCGCGCGGCTCGCTGCGGTAGCGGACGGCGTGGCGGTTGAGCAGCCCGCCGAGCGGCGCGCGGCCTTCGAGGATGAGCGCGCGCAGCGGCTCCGCAAAAGCGTCGAGATGAATTTCAATCGCGCCATATTCCACCGGCAGGCCGCTGTCCTGCGCGCAGAGCAGCACTTCGCGGCGGTAGGCGTCGCCGCCCGTCTCGCGGTGCAACACCCGCAGCTCCATCGGCGCGCGATGAAACTCCTCCAGTCGTGAAGTCATGTCGCCCTGATGCACGAGCAGCGTGCGGTACGGCTCCGGGATAGCTGCGCCCTCGATGATTTCGCACGCCGGGAGGTCATGCCCACTCGCGCGGCAAAAGTGCGAGAGCGGAAAAAGCAGATCAATGCTGGGCTCAGCGGCAATCATTTGTAGCGCGCGTTTTGGTGCTGCGGCAGAAAGAACGCGTGCAGGATCACGTCGATCTTGAGCAGTGCCTCGCGGGTGAGCACCAGCCTGTCGCCTTGCTCGGAAAGCAGGCCGCGGCGCGTCAGTTCGGCGAGCTGCTGATTGAAGCGCTCGGCGACGACCACCCCAAATTTCTCGCGGAAATAGCTCTGGCTTACGCGCCCGAGTTTGAGCTGCAGGATCAGCTCGCGAATCATCCGCTCCTCCTCGGTCGTGACCAGCGCGCGCCCGATGGGCAAATCCCCGCGCTGCACCGCCGCCGTGTAAGTCTCAAAGTCCGGCAGGTTTTGAAAATGCACGCCCGCGACGTGGCTGAAACTCGCCACTCCGAGCCCGAGCAAGTCCGCGCCCTGCCAAAGCAGATCGCGGTAGAGAAACTTCGTCTTCTGCGGATCGCGCACCGCCGTCGTGGCACTCGTCACCGTGTAGCCCGCGCCCTCCAGCGCAGCGAAGGCCTCGTCCACCCAGCGCCGTTTCGTCTGCCAGTCGGCGACGGGCGCGACGAGTTTTCCCTCGGCTTTCATCTGCTGGTAGATCGTCGTGTTGTACGGAATCTCCATCTGGTAAATCGTCACCGAGTCCGGCTGCAGCTCAATGGTCTTCGCGATGTTCCGCTGCCAGTTTTCATCCGTCTCCTCGATCATTCCCGCGATGAGATCGATATTGATCTGCGGAAAGCCGATCTTCCGCGCAAAGTCATACGCGCGGTAAATCTCATCTTCCCGATGCGCGCGCCCATTGATCTCCAGCAGGTGCTTGTCGAAATTCTCCACGCCCAGCGAAAGCCGCGTCACTCCGATGTCGCGAATGGCCTGCAGCTTCGCCTCCGTCAGCGTCCCCGGCTCGGCCTCGAAGGCCACCTCCTCCGCCTCATCCCACGGCAGCAACGCCTTCATCCGATCCGTCAGCGCCTTGAGCTGCGCGACCGACAGATAGCTCGGCGTGCCGCCGCCGAAATAGACGAACCTCGGTTTCCGTCCCGCGATTCTCGGCGTCGCCGCGTAGCGCGCCAGCTCCTGCATCCCGAGGTCGAGGTAGCCTTTGATCTCGTCCGCGTTCTTGTCCGTATAGACGCGGAAGTAGCAGAAGTGGCAGCGCTTCCGGCAAAACGGGATGTGGAAATAAACGCCCAGCGGCACGCCGGCCGGCGCGGGTGTGGCGAGCGCGCGCTGCACTTCATCGGCCTTGTCCTTTTGCCAGAACGAAAACGGCGGATAGTTCGCGACGAAGTAATTGCCCGCCGTGGTTTCATCCCCATCGGCGAGGAGTTGGTCGAAAGTTTCAGTCTTCATACACAGGGGGTCGGGAACGGCGGCGACCGTCGCGCAACGCCCCGCCCCGCGCAACGAAATAGTGTGTGTGCGTATTAAATCGCAGCTCCCAAAGACGTCGTCCCCGCGGGACGTTTGCCGGTAGCCGTGGGCTTCAGCCCACGGTTTCGATGAAAGAGATCCGTGTCGCGGAGCGACATTTGAGGGCTCACGAAGAAGCCTGCAAGCGTCGCTCCGCGACCCGCGGG
>JANXWQ010000573.1 GCA_025351065.1 Chthoniobacter sp.
GCCCGCGGGCGCGTCGTAATTCCACAGCACCTTTTTTTCCGGCGAAATGACCTTCACCGCGAACTGGTGCGCGAGGGCGACGTTGCCGTTCGAGAGCAGCACGGCGTCACTGATTTCGCCTTTGCCCTCGAACGGCAACGTCGCCCTCGCGCACCAGTTCGCGGTGAAGGTCATTTCGCCGGAAAAAAAGGTGCTGTGGAATTACGACGCGCCCGCGGGCACCGAAATCCACACGGTGCAAATGATCGGGAAAGAGCATGTCCTTTTCATCCAGAACGGCGACCCAGCGATGCTGAAAGTCGTGAACATCACCACCGGCGAAACGCGCAAGGAATTCCCCCTACCCGTGCGCAATCCGAAGAGCGTGCATGGGCAGTTCCGCCACGCGCGACTGACCGCGGCGGGCACGCTGCTCGTGGCCCACATGGATGCCGGCAAGGTCTGCGAATACAACGCCGATGGACGCGAAATCTGGTCCTTTCCCGCCGACGGCGCGTGGGGTGTGGAGCCGCTGAAAAACGGCAACGCCCTCATCACCGACAAACGCGGCACCCGTGAAGTCACCAAGCGCGGCGACACCGTCTGGGCTTACGCCAAGGCCGAGCTGCCCGACTACAAACTCACGAACCTGCAACTCGCGTGGCGTCTGCCCAACGGGAATACGCTCATCAACAATTGGTTCAACCAATGGAACAGCAAGCTCGACCCCGCCAATGTTCCGGTGCAGGCGCTCGAACTCACGCCCGACAAAAAAGTGGTGTGGGCGCTGCGCTCATGGACCGAACCCAACCTCGGCCCCGCCACCACCATCCAAATCCTCGACGAACCCGACGCCCCGGAGAATGTGAGCTTCGGCGACATCAAGTAACGTTTCCGCCACCGATGATTTCCGCACCCGAACCCAGCGAGCAATTTCACACCGACGCCGACCGCACCACGGCGGACGACCCGCGACGCGCGGCGGTGCGCAAGGCGCTGGGCAATTACAAAACGGCGCGCGGGAAAACGGAGAATGCGTTCACGAGCTGGCAGCATGCGCGGGATGCGGCGGCGGCGATCAAGTACGACGGCGTCAATCATCTCGACCGCTACCTGCGCGAGTTTGAGGAGAAGTTCACGGCTCGCGGCGGGAAGGTTTTTTGGGCGAGCAACAGCGCGCAGGCGCGGGAGTACATCCTCGGGCTGGCGCGGGAGCGCGGGGTGAAATCCATCGTCAAATCGAAGGCGATGACGAGCGAGGAAATCCACCTGAACGCCGCGCTGGAAAAGGAAGGCTACGCGGTCGTGGAGAGCGATCTTGGGGAGTTCATCCAGCAACTCATGCACGAGCCGCCGTATCATTTCGTCTTCCCGTGCATGCACCTGAAGCGGGAGGAAATCAGCGCGCTGTTCGAGCGCGAACTCGGCAGCGCGAAGACGGATTCGCCGGAGGAGCTGACGATGATCGCACGGCGGTTCATGCGCCGGCATTACCTCGAGGCGGACATGGGCATCTCGGGCGGGAACTTCATCGTCGCCGAGACGGGGATGATTTCGATCACCGAAAACGAAGGCAACGCGCGGCTGACCACGGCGCTGCCGAAAATCCACGTCGCGCTCGTCGGCATCGAAAAAATGGTGCCGAAGCTCGCCGACCTCGCGCTGCTCCTGCCGATGCTGGCGACCGCCGGCACGGGGCAGCACCTGACCTGCTACAACTCGATGTACGGCGGCCCGCGCCAGCCCGGCGAGACGGACGGGCCGGAGGAATTCCACGTCGGCTTTCTCGACAACCACCGCACCCGCCTGCTCGCCGACGCCGAGCAGCGCGACGCGCTCCACTGCATCCGCTGCGGCGCGTGTCTGAACGTGTGCCCCATTTTCAAAAACATCGGCGGCCACGCCTACGGCACCACTTATCAGGGGCCCATCGGCTCGGTCATCACGCCGCACTTTCGCGGCTTGCAGGACTGGAAGCATCTCAGCGGCGCGTCCTCGCTCTGCGGTGCCTGCACCGAGGCATGCCCGGTGAAAATCGACATCCATCACCACCTGCTCCACAACCGCCGCAATGCCGTCGCCGAAAAAAAAGTGTGGTGGGAGCGACTCGTGTGGTTCGGCTACGTGGAGCTGATGAAGCGCCCGTGGGCTTTCAAAATCGCCATGCGCCTCGCGCCCGTCGGGCAAAAATTTCACGCGCTCGTCATGGGCACGCCGCTCGATCCCGTCGGGGCGTGGACGCACACGCGCGACTTTCCCGAGGCCGCGCCGCAGTCGTTTCACGACTTCTGGCGCGACAGAAAGGCGGGGCGGAAATGAACGGCGACCGCGAACAAATCCTCGCCCGCGTGACCGAGGCACTGCGCGCGCCCGCGCCGCGGCATTACGAGATTCCTTCGAAACCCGCGACGCACACCACGACCGCGCCGTTCCGCGAATGGCTGCCGCCGGTCGGCCCATCGCTGGACGAGCAGGTCGCGCTTTTCGCGAAGCAAAGCGAAGTCCTGCGCACCGAGTTTCGCGAGTGCGCGGATGCGGCGGCGGCGGCGCAGCACATCGCGGCGCTGGCCGCGGAGGGCGGTTGGAAAAAGCTCGCGCTGCACGCAGGCCGGCTCGCGGATGCTGTGGCCGCGCGGCTTCCCGGCTCGCTCGAACTGCTGCGCCTGGAAAGCGGCTACGCCACGAATGCGCTCGAATCGTGCGACGCCGGACTGACCGAGTGCGAGTCGCTCGTCGCGCAAACCGGCTCGGTGTGCGTGACCTCGCGCAGTTCCGGCGGGCGCGCGCTGAGCGTGCTGCCGCCGCATCACCTCGTCATCGCGAGCCGTGGCCAATTCGTCGCCGACCTCGTCGCAGCCTACGCACAGCTCGCGGAAAAATACGTCGGCAACTATCCGAGTTTCATTTCCTTCATCAGCGGCCCGAGCCGCACCGGCGACATCGAGCGCATCCTCGTCCTCGGCGCGCACGGGCCGAAGAAACTGACCGTCCTGCTCGTGCCGTAGGCGGGCGCTCCGGGCTTGTCGTGCGCACCGCGCGGCCACACTTTCACCCCGCATGTCTTTCCCCCGTTTCATCGCCCTGCTCCTGCTCGTCCTCGGCGCGGCCCCGGCCTTTGCCGCCGAATTGCTCGGCCCCGCGCAAGTCGTCCCCGTTTCGCCCACCTCCGTGACCGTGCGCTGGAGCACGGATGTGCCCACGGGCACCCGCATCAGCTACGGCCTCTCGGCGGAAGCCGTGAACCAGCACGCCGAAGGCACGCTCACGGACGCCCACGAGGTCACGCTCACGGGCTTGCAGCCGGGGACAAAATATTTCTTCACCGTCGGCACGGCGCGGAAAAAAATCGGGGCCGGAGATTTCATCACGGCCAGTTCCGCGAGCGTGGCGACCGCCCCACCAAGCACTTCGCCCGTGGCGAAAAGCAGCGCCAGCACGCCCGCACCCGTCACCGCGCCAGCCACGCCGAAGCCACGCCTGCCCGGCCTTTTTACCAAACCCGCAAATCCCCCCGCGGCCAAAGCGCCGCCGACGCGCGCGACGTGGGCCAACGTGGATTCGCTCCCGGATCACTTCGCGCGGCACGGCGCGGATTTCGCGGCGAAGGACGCGGACGATTATGCGCGGATGGCGTGGGAGTTTCGCCAGCGCGCCAAGGCCGAGCGGCTGCCGACGAAAGTGGACGAGGCGGGCGTGCTCCGCGTGTTCGATCCGAAGAGCGGCGCGTTTGCCGCCTACAATCGCGACGGCACGACGAAGACTTTTTTCAAACCCGGCGGGCGTGGCTATTTCGAGCGCCAGCCGGGCCGCGTCATCACTCCCTAAAACCATGCACACCTGCCCCGCCTGCGGCTGGCCCCGCCTCAAAGAACCGCCGCACGCCCACGGTGGCGGGTCGTACGAAATCTGTCCGTCGTGCGGTTTTCAACCCGGCGTGACGGACGACGACGAGGGCATCACGCCCGCCGCGCACCGCGCCGCGTGGGTGCGCCAGGGTATGCCGTGGACGAGCGTGGCCCGCACCGCGCCGCGCGGCTGGAAACCCGCGGAGCAGGTGAAAAAACTGCCGCCCGCCTGAGGCGTTTTTACCGCGGGACGATCAGCGGCACCGCCGCCCGCAGGCTCGCTGCGCGGAAGTCCGGCTGCGCGCGAAGCTGCTCGTCGTAGCCGTAGTCGATGAAGACCGTGCGGCAGCCGGCGGCGGCCCCGCAATCAATGTCGCGCCAGCGGTCGCCGACCATCCAGCTTTGCGCGCGGTCGATGCCCAGTTCGCGCGCCGCGCGCAGGAGCATGCCGGGCGCGGGTTTGCGGAATTCGGACGGCTGGCCTTGGCCGGGATCATAGCAAACCTCCACGCGGTCGAGCGGCAGTGCGGCGCACATCTTCGCGTGCATGGCCTCCACGTCTTCGCGCCGCTGGGTGCCACGGCCCACGTCCGGCTGGTTCGTGGCGACGACGAGGAGAAAGCCCGCCGCCTTCAACTCCGCACACGCCTCGGCCACGCCCGGCAGCAGTTCAAACTCCGCGACCGACGCCGGCGGATACGGTTTTCCGTCGCGCACGACGGGCCGATTGATGACGCCATCCCGATCAAGAAAAACGGCGCGTTTCATCGCGCACTCAATCGAAAATCAAAAATCGAGAATCGAAAATTCACTTCACGCTCTCCCACTTCGTCTGCGCCACTTTCAGCCGCGGGTGTGAGACGAAGAGATGCCAGACCACGCCCTGAAATGCTTCCGAATGCGGCGTGATGTTCGCCGGGTTCACCGTCGGGATGATAACACACGCATCCGCGACCTGCGCGGTGTAGCCACCGTCTTTGCCGCAGATGCCGAAGACGGATGCGCCCACGGCTTTCGCCAGCTTCACTGCTTCGACGAGATTCGGGCTGACGTTCTTTTCGAGGTTCCCGCCGCCGACGGAAAGGACGAGCAGCCCATCTTTCGCGTTCAGCCGGCTGCCGCGCAGCCATTCGGCGAAGACCGTGGCCCAGCCTTCGTCGTTGGTGCGCGCGGTGAGTTCGGAGACGTTGTCCGTCGGCGCGTAGCATTCGAAACCGCAAATTTTGCGGAAGTCATTCACCGCGTGCGAGGCGTTCGCCGCGCTGCCGCCGACGCCGAGGATGAACAGCCGCCCGCCCCGCTCGCGCACCGCGGCGAGGCCCTCGACGATGCGTTCCATCAACGCGGGATCAAGGGCGGCGACGATGTCGCGGGTTTCGGCGAGGTGTTGGGCGGAGTAGCTCATGGTGTGGATTTTTGGTTGAGGAGGGCGGCGAGTTCGGCGAGGCCGGCGTGCGAGCCGTTCTCGTAAAAGCGCTGGAAAACTTCATGCCCGGCAAGCGCGCCCGTGGCAACCAATCCGCGCTGCACGTCGGCGAGATCGAACGCCGCGCCCGCCGCCCGCTCCGCGAAAACCGACGCGCGAAATGCGCCGAGTCCGTAGTCGATGTGCCGCATCGCCGGAGTGCGCTCGCGCTTGTCGTAGCGGACGATGCGCCCGTCCTCGAACTCGACGTTGCTTGTGTCCCACGCGCCTTCGTTTTTGAAAACCGTCATCAGCCCCGGCAGCCCGCTCGCGCGGAAAGCGGAAGCGACCGCCGCGTAGTCGATGGGCAGATACGAGTCGCCGTAGAGCGTGAAAAATTCCTCGCCCAGCAGCGGCAGCGCCTGGCGCAGCGCCCCGCCCGTGCCGAGCAGCACCGGCCCGTCGAACGAATAGCGCAGTTCCATGCCACACGCCGCCCCATCGCCAAACTCCCGCTCGATCATCTCCCCTAGATACCCCACGCACAGCACCGCCCGCCGCAGCCCGCGCGCATGCAGCAGCCGAAGCTGATGCGCAAGAAACGGCTCCCCCGCGACCGAGACCAGCGCTTTGGGAATCTTTTCCGTGATCGGTCGCAAGCGCGTCGCCAAACCACCCGCAAGAATCGCCACCGGCATCGGTTCAACGCTCATTCCGAAGCGAAGGTTTCGGATTTACCGCAGAGGCGCAGAGGACGCGGAGAAACGCAGAGATTAGTGGCAGGGAGCCCTCTTGCTTCCTCTGCGCTCCTCTGCGTCCTCTGCGCCTCTGCGGTGAAAATGCGGTGCCCGTTCATCGCGACCCTCAATCCTGCGCGACAATCTTCGTCCCCTCGAAATAGAACCGGAAGCGCACCTCCCGCAGCCCCTGCTCCCGCATCGCCCGCCGCAGCCGTGTGGTCTGCTCGGAGTAGAACATCAGGAAGCCGCCGCCGCCCGCGCCGATGAGCTTCCCGCCGAGCGCGCCGTTCGTCATCGCAAAGTCGTACCACGCGTTGATCTGCGCGTTGCTCATGCCGCCGGAGCGTTCTTTTTTCCGCTGCCAATGCACGTCCATGAGCCGCGCAAACTCGCGCAGATTGCCGCCCTCCAGCGCCTCCTTGCTTTGCACGCCCAGCTCTTTGACGAAGTGCAGATTTTCCACCATCGCCTTGTCCATGCTCTTGGTCCGGTCGTTCTGCTCTTTCAAAATCTTCGACGCCGAGCGGGTGTAGCCGGTGAAAAACATCAGCAGGTTGTCCTGCAAATTGAAGAGCGTTTCCTCCTCGATCTCGACGGGCAGGATTTCTACTTTCCCGCTCGGGAGAAAATGGAACGACGTGAGCCCGCCGACCGCCGCGATGTACTGGTCCTGCTTGCCGATGGGTTCGTGCAGTTTTTCCAGCTCGATCTGGCACGCCTGCGCCGCGATCTCCGCCGGGCGCACGATGTTTTTCTGATACGTGTGCAGCGCCTTCAGCAGCGCAGTGGTGAAGCTGCCGGATGAGCCGAGCCCGGTGCCCGCCGGCATGTCGGCCATCGAGGTGATCTCGAGCGCGCGCCCGTCCATTTGCAGCAGCGCGCAGGCTTCGCGCACGATGGGATGTTCGAGTTGCTCGGCGCACTCCACGCGTTCGAGCTTCGAGTATTTCACAATCAGCTCCTCCACGAAGGTTTTGTGGACGGTGATATAGACATACTTGTCGATGGCAGCGGCGATGAGGAAGCCGCCGTGCTCCTCGTAGTAGGAGGGCAGGTCGGTGCCGCCGCCGCCGAGCGAAATGCGAAGTGGAGAGCGCGTAATGATCATGGTGAAAAATGGTAGCCGCTCGACGCGTGGATGCGCTCGACCACGGCGAGCGCCG
>JANXWQ010000586.1 GCA_025351065.1 Chthoniobacter sp.
AACGGGAACAAACGGGAACGGGGGAATGGGGTCAGCTTTAGAATCGAGAATTACGCTCATTCGCCCCGAGCTTTCTACAGCTTTCTCAGCAGGTCCGGCGGGGCGGTTTTCGCGCGCATCGGTTCACGCGACTTACGTGCCCCAAATGAAGCTGCCCGGCAATCCACGCGTTAGACACCGCCGTCATTGTGCGAAGCCTCACGGCAAGCGCCGCCTTGCGCACATCCCCTTTCTTGAGATCCGGCAGTTGTTCTCTTTTCAAACCCAGACCACGCCAATCCTCCTCCAGTATTCGTTGCGCTCCAGCCAATCCGTAATCGCGCTGCACACTCGCATCCCGCGGCGAGACCCGCGGACTGCACAGCTTCCCCGCAGCACCATCGGCGGCAAGATCATCATCGCCACCCGCAATGCCGCGCGGGTGGAACTGCTGGTGCTGATGCGGCAGCTCGCGGCCTGCGTGCAGGCGAGCTGCAATGCCGAAGCACGCCGGAGCATCTCCGGCGTGCCTTTTTGCCGTGAGGCCGAAACGCCCACACCATTGAAGGTGCGGGGCGGCGGCATTTGGGGCTTTCGCCGGGAGCGGGCGGGCGTGCATGATGCGGGCCTATGCTTCAGCGCACGCCTCTCGCGATTTTGGTTTCACTGGTCTGTCTGGCCGCACTGCCGGCGGGCTGCCGCCGGGACGCCGGGCCTGATGCCACGGCGGAGGTGACGCGGCTGAACGCGGAGGCCGAGGGGCTGCGGCAAAAGCTGGCCGCGGCGGAAAAAGGTCTGGCCGCGCAGCAGGACGCGGCGGTGCTGGCGGTGGAGAATTCCGCGGCGGTGAAAAAGCAGGCGGTGGAGCGCGAGCAGGCCGCGGGGCAAAAGGACGCGCAAATCCGCGCGCTGCAAACGGAGCTGGCGGAGCTGAAAAAAAGCGAGGTGATGGTCTTCGCGGAGATCAGCCGCTTTCAGCAGCAGGGGCTCACGTCCATCGCGCTCGGGCGCTATGAGCAGTTTCTCAAGGACTTCCCCAACAGCCCGCTCTCCGCGCACGCGGTCACGGCGATGGCGCAGCTTGCCGCGACGGCGGAGCGCGAGGCGAAAGCGCGCGTGAGCGTGAACGACCCGAAGCGCAAGGAGCGCGAGATTTTGAAGTATCTGGCAGACGGCACGGCGACGGCGGAGGAAGTCGCGCCGCTGTTCAAAAACCGGACGCCCGCCGAGGTCATCAAGCTGCTGGGCCCGCCGAACCGGACGTTTCGGAACGGGACGGAATTCGGCTACGTGGACAAGATCAGCGATTCCGCGACGGGCGCGAAAAACACGCTGGTCATCAGCTTCGAGGAAGACCGCGTGACGGGCGTGCGCGCGGGCTACCAGGGGCGGATTATCAAGCCGTAACGGACGCGGCAAGTGGGCACGGCGGTGTTGTTTTACCGCAGAGACGCAGCGAGCCCAGAGAGCGCCGAGATTTTGGCCGCCGCGCCAAAAAACACTCCCTCCTTCTCCCCCCTCTGCGGTCTCTGCGCCTCTGCGTTAAAAAAAAGCCGCGCGACGGCGGATGCGCGCCCGCTACTGCACCGGCGCCATCAGCCGCGCGACGCGCACTTTCAGCCGGAACCAAAAGCTCGCGTCCGTCAGCTCGTGCGCGCGGGCCAGGGTGCTGCCGGCAAAGTCGCGCTCGAACATGGCGGCGACCTGGTGGGCAAAGGCGTGCTCGTAGAAAACCATGGTGATCTCGAAGTTCAGGCGGAAGGAGCGGTTGTCGAAATTAGCCGTGCCGATGGCGCAGTAGTCGTCATCCACGAGCATGACTTTCTGGTGCATGAAGCCGGCGCGGTGGCGGTACCATTTGATGCCCACGATCTCGGTCTCGGGCAGGTAGGAAAACGCCGAGAGCCAGACGAGCGGATGGTCCGGCTTTTCCGGCGTGAGGATGCGCACGTCCACGCCGCGCAGCGCCGCGAGCTGGAGCGCGGAGATGAACTGCTCGTCGGGCACAAAGTACGGGCTCGCGATCCACAGCCGCTCGCGCGCGGAGTGGATGGCGTGGAGGAAAAATAGCGTGGCCGTTTCCAGCTCGTCCGCCGGGCCGCTGGCGAGGCAGAGCGCGCCCACGCAGCCCTCACGCGCGCCGATGGGCTTCCAGTTGAGATTCGACGGCGTGTCGCCGGTGGCCCAGTGCCAGTCCTCGATCCAGGCCACCTGCACGCACTGCACCACGGGGCCTTCCACCTGCACATGGGTGTCGCGCCACGGGCCGATTTTCGGATCGAGGCCGAGGTACTCGTCGCCCACATTGTGCCCGCCGACGAAAGCCACGCGGCCGTCCACGACGACGATTTTGCGGTGGTTGCGGAAGTTGAGCTGGAAGCGGTTGGACGTGCCCTTGGTCGTGTTGAAAGGCGCGATCTGCACGCCGGCGGTGCGCAGCTCGGCGCAGTAGGCGGGGAGCCGGCCGCTGCCCATTTCGTCGAAGAGCACCAGGCAGCGCACGCCGGCCTGGGCGCGGGCGATGAGTGCATCGCGCAGCCGGCGGCCCAGCCCGTCCTCGCGGATGATGTAAAACTGCACGAGCACGTATTCCTGCGCCGTGGCGATGGCGGCGAAGATGGCGGCAAAGGTCGCCTCGCCGTCGATGAGCAGCTCGGCGCGGTTGTGCGCGGTGAAAGGCAGTTTCGCCAGCCGCTCGAGCAGCAGCTCCTCGCTGCGGCCCGCCTTGGTCTGCATGCGCTGGCGGTCGAATTCCTCGGCCAGCTTGCGCGCCACGGCGCTGGTCTTCAGCAGCTCCGCGCGCCGCCTCGTGACGTAGCCCGCAAATTTCGCGCGCCCGAAAACCCAGTAGGCCGGCACCGCCACGTACGGCAGCGCGATGAGCGACACGGCCCACGCGATGGCGCCCTGCGAGGTGCGCGTGTCCATGATCGCTTTGACCGCGGTGAAAAGGCCGGCGACTTCGCAAACGAGCGCGAGGCCGCCGAGGAGGGTGGGATGAGTCATGGGCGCAAGCTGGGTAGCAGAGCGGCGGCGGGGGCGGCGAGGCATTTGCACACGCAGCATGGACGCTCCGCGCGGCGCGGCTAGATTTGCCGCATGACCGAACAACACGATGCGCTGCTGCGCCTGCTGCACGATGACGATCCCCCCACGCTGCAACTCGTGAAAAGCCAGCTCGTCTGCCGCGGCCCGGCGGCCGTGCCCGAGTTTCGCACATGGCTGGCGGCGGCGGACGCGGTGGCCGCGCGGCATTTGCGAGCGGTCATCGCCGAGATCGAGGCCGGCGCGGCGGATGCGGTTTTTGGAAAACTCTGCGCGGACTTCGGCCCCGACGGTGACCTGGAGGAAGCGGCCTGGCTGCTCGCGGCCACCTTTCTCCCCGGCGATGATTTTGCGCGCCCGCGCGGGCTGCTCGACGCGTGGGGCACGGAGGTCGCGCGGCGTTTTCGCAAAGCGGAATCCGAACTCGACCGCATCGAGATGCTCGTGGAATTCCTCGGCGACGAAGTGCGCCTGACCGGCAACGTGGAGGACTACAACAACCTCAACAACTCCTTGCTGCCCGAGGTCATCGACACGCGGCTCGGCCTCCCCATCTGCCTCTCGCTCATCTACATTCTCGTCGGCAAACGCGCCGGCATTCCGATCTCCGGCGCGGGTCTGCCGGGCCACTTCCTCATCCGCCAAGGGCA
>JANXWQ010000634.1 GCA_025351065.1 Chthoniobacter sp.
GAGTTCCTGCCGTTTGTCCGGGCGGACATCCGGGGCTTTCTGCATCCCGAATTCAATCTCGCCCACCGCAGGCGAGGGCAGCATCACACTTTGTCCGCCGGTCTGCTGGAACCTGCTCACGGCGACGGCGTGAGTCGCGCAGCTGGCATCGGCCAGCGCACAAATCACATTCGCGTCGAGCAGGTAGGTGTCGGCCATGACGCTATGAAACTTCCTCCAGTGCTGCCGTCAGAGCGGGGTCGCGGAAATTGGGTAAATGAGGCGCGATGCTCTCCGCCGTGCTGGCGCGGAACCGTGGCGAGATGAAGGTGTGCAGCGGCACGTTCGCCGTGAAGTCGGCAGGGAAGTAGTCGCCGAAGTCGAATGGCACCGGGCGTTTCTCGCCGCGAAAGAAATCGAGCAGCCGCCGCTCCAGCCACGGCGGCAGGTTGTAGCCGCGCAGGATGAGCGCATCCATCTCCAGCAGAATGCGGCGGGCGCGTTCCTCCCATGGGCCGCCGCCCCACAGCGGCAGGCGGTTCTCCGGGCTCTCGCTCATCGCTGTCATGTAGGCATCCACCAAGCCTTCGAGCGTGACGAGTTCGCTCGTGGTTAGGCGGGGAATGGGGCAGGCGCTTAGTGTTTTCGTCCGAACATGCCGCTTGCCTTCGCGGCTGGCGGCGAAGGCTGAAACGACCGGTGAATTCAGCAGAGCCGCCAAACACTTCACGCTCCACGAGCCTGTCGGCCACAGGCACTGATAGCTCTGCGTGCAAACCAGCCCGCTCACATCAGGCGCAGCGGCGAGCCGCCATGCCCCGCGCGCTTTTGTGGCGGCGTTGGCGATGACCTTGGGGCTAGCCCACGGGAGACTCCAAGCGTCGTAAAGGCGATGCTTGGGGTCAGGATTCAGCCAGATTTGCTTGGGCAAAGTATAAGACTCGAATCCTTCCTCCACATTCCTCAATCCCTTCCACCAGCCGCGTCGCTCGGTATTCGAGAGATATTTCTTTTCGTCGAACGGAGCCTGCCACTCCACGCCGCGATGAGTCTCCGCGATGGCCTTGAGCTTCGGCAGGCAATCCAGATGCTCCCAAATTTCCCGCAGCACGGGAACATGAAACCCATCTGCCTCCGCTTCGACCGCAGTGAAATGCCCCGTGTCCTCGCGCGTGGCGGTGCCATCGTCGTAGAAGGCGCGCAGTTGCGGCTTCTTCACTTCGCGGAAGTGAACCGTCACGCGCTCGCTGCCGCCGCCGGTGGCGAGCAGGAGGACGGTTTCCACATCGGCATGTCGGAAGACTTTGTCGGGCAGCGCGGTGATTTCGAGCTGGCGGAAGCGGCGGGCGAGTTCCCCGCGCACGTCGCGGTAGCTGCTGCCGTCCACCATCGTGCGCGGCAGCACAAAGCCGAGCGATGCCGCCGGATGCGCGTGGCGGAGGGTGCGGCGCAGCACTTCCAGCGGCTTGAGGGTGCCGATGGCGGAGCCGTATTTCACACGGTCCGGCTTGCTGAACTCCTCGAAAGGCGGGTTGCACAGGACGATGCGCGCGGTGCTGAGTGCCTCGGTGAGCTTGCGTGAGGTGAAGACGTCCGCCTTTTCCAGATTCCAGCCATTCGGGTTCGGAAAGTCCGCGAGCGTGAGGCAAAGCTTGTTCACCTCGCGGGCAAACGGGTCGTGCTCAAAGCCCAGCAGCCGCTCGGCAAAGTAGCGATGACGTCGGCGCGCGTCCCACGATGGGTCGAGCAGGTCGCGCATCCGCTTGAGCGCAGCGACAAGAAAAACTCCGTGGCCCGAGCATGGCTCAACCACGATGCGCTCGCTCTCCGGGATGGACTCGAATGGCAGCCGCTCCACGACGTGCCGCGCGATGCGGCGCGGTGTGCTGTGGATGCCGTTGTCGCGCCGCAGGGTGTCGTCCACGAGCGTGTTTTCATAGACGAGCGCGAGCGCATCCACGGACAGGTTTTGAAAGCTGAGGTTCGTCCACAGCTCCGCCGCCACAGCCTGCTGCGCGTCACGATTGGCGAGGTAGTTATTTGGCTCGTCGTAGTAATGGCACACCGCACGGAGGACTTCGCGGGCATCGGTGTTGGCATCCAGATGGCGGAAATCTCCCACCGCGCGGTCATGGAAAACTTTCCCCGCAAGCAGCCTGAAAACGAGCCGGTAAAGCTCCTCCGGCTCAGGCTTCTGCCCGGTCGCGCGACGATAGGCTTTCTGTCCCGCGCTCATCGCCCTCGTGAGCAGGCCGTCGAGCTTGCGGCTGATTTCACCTTCCAATGCGGTGACGAGGCCAAGGTCCACGAAATCCAATTCACCGGGATGCGTCCCGCGCCCGATGTTCTTTGCGCGCAGCACTTCCGCGGGACTCCACTTTCGCCCCACGGAAGCAAAAAAACGATCCATCGCATCCGCAGGGATGCGGCCCGCGGGCGCGCGGGTCGTCGCTTCATCGCGGCCAATACTCCACGGCACGATGCCGTCCTCCTGCACTTCGATGGCATAGGGCGCGCCGAGCGAGCGATACCGCAAAGGCGGCCCGCCGCCGTTTTGCAGGAAAACGGCAACACAAGCCGAGTCGTAGTCCGTCGGCTGCCTGGCAAACGCTGCCGCTGGCACACTCACCCGGTCCTCGCCACCACTGAACCAGTCCGAGAATTCATACCCGCGCAGGCACAGACCACGACCGTAGCCGAGCGCCGCAACGCCGCTCAGGACGGAATCGAAAAGTCGCCTTTGGCGGTCGTTGCGGAAGTTGTCTGGCATGAAAGCGGCGCACATTTATCCGACCGAACCCGGAGGCGCAACACGGCACCCTGTTTGGTGGTGTCCTTTTTCCAGCCCGCTCCTCTCCGAACAACCCGCCGCCGAGATCATCGTCATCACCGATCCCGCGCCGGGGACGAAGCTGCAAGTGCAGCCGGTGCCGTAAGAGACGGTGCGAAAAGTCCCGTGGGCGGCGTTTTCACTCCCGCATTTACTCCCACCGTCGCGCCCGCGTACTTTCCGCGCCCATGTCCCACCAGAAATCCGACGGAATGAACTACGCGCCCGAGGGCAGGCCCGCGCCGGTCGTGGAAAAGGGCGAGTTTGTTTTCGCCGCGGCGGCGCTCGATCACGGCCACATTTACGGCCAGTGCAAGGGGCTGACCGAGGCCGGCGGCGAGCTGCGCTACGTCTATGATCCCGACGCGGAAAAGGTCGCGAAATTTTGCCAGACCTTCCCCTCGGCCCGGCCGCTGCCGAGCCTCGATGCGCTTTTGGAAAAAGATGACATCCACCTCGTCACCGCCGCCGCCGTACCCAGCGAGCGCGGCCCGCTCGGCCTGCGCGTCATGGATGCGGACAAGGATTACTTCACCGACAAGACCCCCTTCACCACCGCCGCACAGCTCGCCGCCGCGCGGGAGAAAGTGCAGGCCACCGGCCGAAAGTGCATGGTCTATTTCAGCGAGCGCCTGCATGTGGAATGCGCGGTGCGCGCGGGGCAGCTCATCGAGCAGGGAGCGATCGGGCGAGTGGTGCAGGTCATGGGGCTCGGGCCGCATCGCAGCTCGCCCGCGTCGCGTCCGCCCTGGTTTTGGTCGCGGGAAAAAACGGGCGGGATTCTGTGCGACATCGGCTCGCATCAGTTCGAGCAGTTTCTCCACTACGCCGGGGCGAAAAGCGCGCGCATCGTCAACGCGCAGGTCGCCAACTATCACCACAAGCAGTTCCCCGAATTCGAGGACTGGGGCGAGGCGAACCTCGTCGCCGACAACGGCGCGACCAACTATATCCGCGTGGACTGGCTGAACCCCGACGGCCTGCGCACCTGGGGCGATGGCCGCACCTTCATCCTCGGCACCGCCGGCTACATGGAGCTGCGGAAGTACGTGGATGTCGGGCGCGAAGCCGAAGGCGACCAGCTTTACCTCGTCGATCACCAAGGCGAGCACCACATCCGCTGCCACGGCGAAGTCGGCTACCCGTTCTTCGGCCAGCTCATCCTCGATTGCCTCAACCGCACCGAGAACGCGATGACCCAGGAGCACGCCTTCCTCGCCGCGGACCTCTGCCTGCAAGCGCAGGCGCAGGCGCGCAAAATCGAAGGCTGAACTCCGCGCTCGCCTTTTCGCCAAACATCCGGCTACTTTTTCCAGCATGAAAATCCTCACTTTCCTCCTCGCCACCGCCGCCCTCACCTTCGCCTCCTGCGCCAGCACGCCGCCGCCGAAAAAATGCTGCGGCGACGCCAGCGCGAAAGCCTGCCCCACGAACGATCCGAACTGCAAAGCGCCGCACCACGCGAAGCACAAATCTTCCTAAAAACTCCGCGCGCGCCCGTCATGAAATTCCTCACCACGCTCCTCGCCCTCGCCATGCTCACCATCAGCTCGCTCGCCGCCGACGGCCCGATCCGCCACGTCGTGCATTTCAAATTCAAGGCCGACGCCGACAAGGCGCTGGTCGCGAAAGTGGTCGAGGAATTCGCCGCGCTGAAAGGGAAAATCCCCGTCGTCGAGGCGCTCGAATTTGGCACCAACGTCAGCCCCGAGGGCCACGACAAAGGCTTCACGCACTGCTGGATCGCCACGTTCAAAAACGCCGCCGACCGCGACGCCTATCTCGTGCATCCCGCGCACAAAGCCTTCGTGACTCTGCTCGGCCCGGTGCTCGATGACGCGCTGGTCATCGACTTCGTGGTGCAGAAATAGCGCGCGCCGGTGCGCGCCGGCTATTCCGCGAGCAGCTTGGCCACCGCCGGCGCGAGCGACGGGCCGCCGATGCCGCGTTCGCGCAGCATGCCTTTCTTGTCGATCAGCCACGAGGCCGGCAGCACCTCAATGCCGTACTTGCTGGCGATCTTGTTTTTCATCCCCGTGCCCTCGAAGGACTGCGGCCACGGCAGGCCCAGTTTTTTCACGGCCTCCTGCATCTTGTCCTTGTCCTCATCGAGCGAAATGCCGACGACTTCGAGGCCCTTCGGGTGCAGTTCCTGATACGCGGCCACCACGTTTTGCAGTTCGGCCAGGCTGGGCGCGCTCGTGGCCGCCCAAAATTCCACGAGCACCACCTTGCCGCGCAGCAGCGCGAGGTCCACGTCCTTGCCGTTGCTGGCAGTGAAGGCCAGCTCGACCGGCTTCATTCTCAGCTCCGATATGGCCTGGCGCCTGGCGACGATGGCCTGCGCGGCTTCGGCCTGTTTGGGATCGGCACTGGCGGCGTATTTGTCCAAAAGCGCGGCTCCCTGCGGCGTCGGATCGTCGGCCAGCACGCGGAGGTCGAGCTCTTGCATTTTCGCGGCGAGCGGGCTGTCGGCGTACTTGGCGGCGAAATCCGCGGCCGCCGCGTGAAAGGCGATGTAGTTCGCCGGCTTGACCTTGAACTCCGCGCTCAGCGTCATCGCCCGCAGAAACGCGGCCTCGGATTTCACGGTCTTCGTCGCGTCGGCGGCGCTGATGATTTCGTCGAGCCGAGTGCGCTCCGCCTCCAGGTCCGTGGGCTGCCCCGCGAGGCGGCGCATCTGCCCGGCGGCGCGCAGCGCGAGCAGCTTCGCCGGCCAGCGGCGCGCGTCCTCGGGAAAGGCCTTGGCAAAAGCCTCGCCGGCCTTTTGCTGCGCGCCAAACCAGGCCTGCGCCTGGACGACCGCCGCCTCGCGCGAGGCGGCCTTTTCGGTGGGCTGCTTTTGCAGCGACTCAAAGTGCGCCCAGAATTCATCGGCCGTTTTGAACGCAGAAAAATCCGCGGCGGGCGCGGCGGGCGGGGCGTCTGCGGCGGGTAAAGTGGCGGCGGCGCTGAGCGCGAGGAGCGGCAGGAGGTGGCGGAGTTTCATGCGGTGGCTGGCTGGGAAAAATGGGTGGCGTTATTCGGCGAGGAGTTTTTCGACGCCGGCGGCCAGCGCCTCGCCGTGCAGGTCGGTTTGGCGGAGCATGCCTTTTTTGTCGAGCAGCCACACGGCGGGGATGGAGCGGATGCCGAAGCCGCTGCTGACCTTGTTCTGCCCGCCCTGGCCGTCGAAATACTGCGCCCACGGCATGCCGTGTTTTTTCGTCGCGGCCTCCATCTCGGCTTTGTCCTGATCGAACGAAATGCCGACGATTTCAAAGCCCTTTTCGTGCAGCTTTTTGTAGGTGGCCACCACGTTCGGCATCTCGGCGATGCACGGCCCGCACCAGCTCGCCCAGAAATCCACGAGCACCACTTTGCCACGCAGCTTCGCCACGTCCACCTCCGCGCCGTCGGTCGCGGTGAATTTCAAATCGAGCGGCCTGGTCTTGAGGTCGGTCATTTTCTGCCGCTGCGCGAGCACCTCCTTCGCCTCCCGCGCGAGATCCGCGTCCTCGGCGGCGGCCAGTTTTTTCAGCAGCGCCTCGGCCTCCGGCGTTTGCGCCTGCGCGGCCACCTGGAGCTGCGTCTGGCGCATCTGCGGCGCGAGTTTATGCGTGCCGTATTTCGCAAGATATTCGTCCGCCGCCTTGAAAAAGGCCGCAGCGGTCTCCGGCTTTTCGTCGTCGAGATTTTCCGTCTTCATCATCGTCTTGATGAACGCCGCCTCGCCCTTCGCATCCGCCGGCGCGTCGGCGGCGGCGAGGATCACGTCGATCTCCTTGAGCACCTCCGCCGCGCCCGTCTTCGGCGCGCCCTCCGCGCCGGGGAGCTGCGAGAGCTGCGTCGCCGCCTGGAGCGCTACGAGCTTCGCCGCGTAGCGCCGCGCGTCCTTCGGATACGCCTTGCCAAAGGCCTCCGCCGCCGCGCGCTGGCTGCCAAACCACGCCTTTACCAGCGCGAGCATTTCCTCCTCCGACTTTGGACGCTGCGTCGGCTCCTGGCGCAACTCTTCGAGATGCGCCCACAGCTCATCCGCCGTCTTGTAGGCAGAAAGGTCATCCGCCTTGGCCGCCGACGGCCCCGTGTCCGGCGCGGGCTTTTGGTCGGCGGCAGACAGGCTGAGCGTGAGCGTGAAAAGGACGGCGGGGAGCAGGAGGCGCGTTTTCATAGAAAGGGTCAAAACGGTGACAGCGGGAAAAAACGTGTCCAGCAACATTTCCGCGCCTGCGCCGCCTCCGCGCCGATTGACAGCCTGCACCCTCGCCGCTAGCTTCCGCGCAACTTTTTTCCGAGCCCCTGCGGGTTTTCTCCTATGCTCGATCGCCAAGTCCTCGTCCTCAACCGTCTCTGGCAGGCCATCAATGTCTGCACCGTACGGCGGGCTTTCACGCTCGTCTGCCAGGGCCATGCCCAGGTCGTCTTCGCTGCCGGCGGCAACAACTTCCGCACGCACGACTTTGAGAGCTGGCGCGACTTTTCGCACCGCGAGCCGGAGGACGAAATGGTCCACACCATCGCCTTCAAAATCCGCGTCCCACGCATCATCGTGCTGATGATCTTCGACCGGCTGCCGAAGAAGGAAGTGAAGTTCACGCGCGCCAATATTTTCGAGCGTGACAAGAACACCTGCCAATACTGCGGGAAGGTTTTCGACAAGCGTGACCTGAATCTCGACCACGTCATCCCGCGCGACAAAGGCGGCGTGACGACGTGGGAAAACATCGTCTGCTCGTGCATCGCGTGCAATACGCGCAAGGGCAACCGCCTCGCGCACCAAGTCCACATGCAGCTCATCCGCAAGCCGGTGCGGCCGAAGTGGCGGCCCTTCATCAACATCACCTTCGACGGCCAGCACCATGAGAGCTGGCGGCACTTCGTCGATCTCGCCTACTGGAACGTCGAGCTGGGCGATTGATGCGGCGCTTTCGCGCCTGACACCCGCGACGCGTCTGCGCAGCCTTTCGCGATGTTCTCGCGCCCGCTGCTCATCCTCGCTCTCACCGCCCTCGCCGCCACCGCCGTTCCGTCACCCACGCGCGACGCCGTGCTCGCCGACATCATCAGCCCGTGGACCGTCGGCCGCTTCGGCGACCTCCCCGGCGTCCAGCGCTACGCGGAAAAAACCCTCGTCCCCGACCTCGCGTGGTGCCGCGAGCAACGGCTCGACTTTCTCCCCGTCGTCTTCCCCGGCTTTAGCTGGCACAACATGACCGGCAAGCCGCTCGACCAAATCCCCCGCCGCCGCGGCGAATTCCTTTGGGCGCAATTCGCCGCCGCCAAACGCGCCGGCGCGCAGATGATCTACGTCGCCATGTTCAACGAAGTGGACGAAGGCACCGCCATTTTCAAATGCACCAGCGCCGTGCCCCCGCCCGGCGACTCCACTTTCCTGACCTACGAAAACCTCCCCGCCGACCACTACCTCCGCCTCACCGGCGCGGGCGCGAAAATGCTCCGCGGCGAACTCCCGCTCACCGACACCCCGCCCGCGAAGTAGTGGTGAATTTGCCACCACCGCCGCGTCCGCATTTTGGGCAAAGCGAAGGCATGACAGCGCGCGCCAGCCGGACGAGTTTGCGGGTGAAAGGAACCGACGCCCATGAACGCAGCCCATTTCCATTTGTTGCTGAATCACATCCCCGTGGTCGGCATGTTTTTCGCCCTGCTCCTGCTCGCGGCCGCGGTGGCCCGGCGCAGCGAGGAACTAAAAAAGGCGGCTCTGTGGGCACTGGTGATCGTCGCCGCCTTCGCCGTGCCCACCTACCTGACTGGCGAGCCGGCGGAGATGGTGGTCATGGAACTGCCCGACGTAACCGAGGCCGTTGTCGATCAGCACCAGGACGCAGCCAAGCTCGCCCTCGCCTTGGTCTCGGCGGGCGGCGTCGCCGCGCTCGCCGGGCTCGTAGTGCGGCACGCGAAAACCGTCCCGCACTGGTTCGCCGTCGCGCTCCTGGCGTGGTCCGTGGCGGCGATGGGCACGCTGGCGTGGACAGCCAATCTCGGCGGGAAAATCCGCCACACCGAACTGCGCGGCGCCGCACCCGCGGCACCTGCCAAGCCAGCCACTGAACACGATTAGTCCGGCGCTCCCTCGCCTACCCCACGCGCCCGAGCCCGCCGCCGGAACCCCGGTATTTCATGGCGGCTTCGGTGCGGGAGTGGACGTGGAGTTTGTCGTAGATGCGGCGGAGGTGGACGCGCACCGTCTCGATGCTCAGCCCGAGGCGGTCGGCGATCTCCTTGTTAGCGAGTCCTTGCGTGAGCAGCTCGATGATTTCCGTCTCGCGTTTGGAAAGGTTCGCTTCCTCGCCGGGCGGCTTCGGCTGGTGGTGAAAGGCCTCGACGACCCGCCGCGCGATCTCGGCGCTCATGGGTGCGCCGCCGGTGCGCACGTCGGCGATGGCGCGGCGCACTTCGTCGGGCGAGGAGCGCTTGAGCAGGTAGCCGCACGCGCCGGCCTTCAGCGCGTCGAAGATTTTTTCGTGGTCGCGATAGACGGTGACCATGATGACGAGCAGGTCGGGCAGCTCCCGCTTCAGCCGCGCAGTCGTCTCGATGCCGGTCAGGCCGGGGAGGTGGATGTCCATGAGCACCACGTCGGGCCGGAAGGCGGGCACTTTCTCCAGCGCCTCCTCGCCGCTGCGCCACACGCCCGCGCAGGTGCAGCCCGACGCGCTCTCGATGATGCGTCGCAGGCTGGCGCCGACGACGGCGTTGTCTTCGACAATGGCGACGGTGGTCATGGCGTGGGGATCGGGAGGCGAAGACGCACGCGGGTGCCCGCGCCGTCGATGCTGTCGATGCGGCAGTCGCCGCCGAGCGCGGCGAGGCGTTCGCGGAGATTGCGCAGGCCGTCGCCGGCGGCGGCCGAGGCGGGGTCGAAGCCGCGCCCGCGATCCTCGACGGTGATGAGCAGCGCGCCGGCGTCGAGGCGCAGGCGCAGCCAGACTTCGCGCGCGCCGGAGTGTTTCGCGGCGTTGTGCAGCGCCTCGCGCACAGCGAGGAAAAGGCCGTGCCGCCGCTCCGCCTCGAGCGCCAGCGGGGGCAGGTCGCGCGCCACATCGAGCCGCAGCGCGAGGCCGGTGGCGGCGAGAAATTCGGCGGCGAAAGCGGCAAGGTAATCCGCGAGCGAGGCCAGCGTGTCGTGGCGCGGATTGACCGCCCAGACGATTTCATCCAGCGCGCCGACGAGCGACTGCGCCTTGCCGGCGATCTGCTGGAGCGGCTCGCGCAGCGCGGCCACGGGCGCGTGCTCCTCGGCGGCGAGCGCGGCGAGCATGGAGATTTCCGTGAGGCTCGCGCCGAGGTCGTCGTGCAGGTCGCGGGCGATGCGCGCGCGCTCCGTCTCGCGCGCGCTGCGCAGCTCGATGCGCGCCAGCCGCCGCTGCATGCGCCCACGCGCGATGCCCCAGCCCAAACCCGCCGCGCCCGCCGCCGCCAGCGCCGCCGCCAGCACTTGAAACCACAGCGTTTCCCAAATGTGGGGCCACACCGTCACCCAAAGCGCCGCGCCCATCTCGCTCCACACGCCGTCATTGTTCGCGGCCTGCACGCGGAAGCGGTAGCGCCCCGGAGGCACCGCTTCGTAGGCGGTCACGCGCTGCGTGCCGACCTCGCGCCAGGCCGCTTCCAGCCCCTCCAGCAGCGTACGAAAGCGCACCCGCTCCGGCGCGGCGAAGCTCAGCCCCGTGTAGCGAAATTCCAGCCGCGAACGGCCCGGCCCCGTTTCCACCGACCCGCCGCCGACGCTGAGCCCGCGGTCATTCGCGCGGCATTCCTCGATGATGACGGGCGGCGGCACGACGTTCGTGGCGAGCTGCGCGGGGCGGATGCAGACGAGCCCATTGACCGTGGGAAAGCGCAGCTCGCCGTCCGCCGCGCGCCACGCCGCGGGCTGAAAGCCGCCGGTACATTCGCGCGTCAGCAGGCCGTCCGAGCGGTCGAGCTGGAGCCAGGTCGCGGCCTTGCGCCGGTGCGCGGCGAGCTCGTGCAGCGCCGTTTTTTCCACGCGGAAAATGCCGCCGAGCGAGCCCAGCCACAGGTAGCCCGCGCCGTCGTCGAGCACGCTGGTGAGCCGCCCATCGGGCAGCCCTTCATCCGCGGCGAAACGCGTGAACTGCCCCGCGCGCCAATGAAAAAGCCCGCCGCCGAGCGTGGCCGCCCACAGCGCGCCGTCCGGCTCCGGGAGCAGCCCGAGCACCGGGTGCCGCCCGAGCGCGTCCGCCGCGCTGAGGGGCGCGAAGCCTTTTTCATCGCCGCGAAAAATCCGCCCGTCGTGCGTCCCCACCCACAGCGCTCCCGCCGCGTCCGCCACGAGCGCGGAGACGGTTCCGCCGGTGAAGCCCTGCGCCGCGCCGAGGTGCGTCATCTTTCCCTCCGCGAGCATGGCCAGCCCCGTGAGCCCGCCAAACCACAGCCGCCCGCGCGCGTCCTCGGTGATCGCCACCACTTTGCTCGTGAGCGACACGGGATCGAAGGCGGGCACAAACGCGGTACCCTCCTGGCGAAAGACGCTGCCATCCCGGGTCGCCGCCCAGAACGCGCCCGTGCGGTCTTCGCAGAGCGCGGAAATCGGGCGGTTGCCGCTGCCGTCGCCGACCTCGAAATGCGTGACCGCGCCGCCGCCGATGCGGTCGAGCCCGCCGCGTTTGCTGCCCACCCACCACGCGCCCGCGCGATCCTGCAGCACCGCAAACGCCGCGCGGTCCGCGAGGCCGTCCGCAACCGTGAGCACCTCCGCGCGGCGCTCGTGAATCTGCACCAGACCGCCGTCCGCAGTCGCCGCCCAGATGCTGCCCTCGCGGTCTTCGTAGAGTTCGTTGATGCGGATCCCCGGCTCGACCGTCGGCAGCGCCACCGGCGCGGCGGCGCTGTCGGCACCCGTCACCGTCAGCCGTCCCGCCGGGCCCGCCATCCACACGCGCCCGCGCCGGTCGCGCAACTGCGCGCGCACGGCCTGCCGCGCGCGCACCGGCGCGGCTTCGACATCGCGCCGCAGCAGTTCCTCGATCGCCGGAGTCCGCTCCACGAGCGCCGGCGCGGCCTCGCCCGCGGCCCGCCACAGTTCCGGCGCGCGCACGATCAGCACCGCGCCGCGCCCGTCCGGCACGACCTGCGAAACGCTCGGCGCGGGCGTCACGTTGAGGTCGGCCCAGACTTGCGCGAGCTGCCCGCCGTGCCAGCGCAGCAGCCCGCCGCGCGTCGTCGCCACCCACACGTCCCCGTTTTTCCAGCGCGAAAATCGCCCGCGCCGTGCCCCGCGCCAGCGCCGCTTCGCGCTCCGTGGCAAACCCGGTGAAACGCACGCCGTCAAAGCGCACCACACCCTCCGCCGTGGCCACCCACAGGTAGCCGTCCGCCGCCTGCGCCACCAAGCGCACCACATTGCTCGGCAGCCCGTCCTCCGACTGCCACGACCGCACCAAAAACCGCCCGCTCATTTCCTCCCCCCGCGCGCCCGGCAGCACCGCGCCCACGAACGCGAGGGCGGTGAGGAGCCGGGGAAAAAAGTTCACGCGCCTAGGTAGGGCCGCCGGGGCTGACATTCGAGCGCAAACCGCCGCGCCTTTTTCAGCGCCGCCGCTGCCCCAGCACACCCAGCACGCCCATCAGCAGCAGCGCCAGCGCACCCGGCTCAGGCACCACGCCGCCGGATTTTTCCGCCGCGGCGGCAAAGCTCAGGCCGTCGCCGAAAGTGACCGTCGCCCCATCGCCGATGACCAGCGCGGCAAGCGTCTGGCTGGCGTGAATGTTCACCATCGCATTGGCGTGCAGCACGGATGAGCCCGTGCCGAGGGCGCTGTCGAGATTGGTCACGCCTTGGTTCGCTTCGAGCGCCGCGTAATTTTGGGGCCCCGCGAGCGTGAGCATGCCGTCACCGTCTTTCGTCAGCGTTTTTCCCGCGCCGTCGATCCCGCCGGACCAAGTCAGGAAGTCGGCGGCCTGCGTCACCGTCGCCGTCACATCGCTGCCAAAAACCACCGGCGCCGTGATGCTCTGGATGACGCCGCTAACCGTGACCGTCGCTGGGCCGGCATCGCTTTTCAGCGTCAGCGCGCCCGCACCCACGCCTGCCGCAATTGTGTGGCTGCCGCCGGAAAAAGTGACCGCCGCGAGGCTGGGCGTGGCACCGTCGAGATTCACCGTGCCGCTGGCCGCGGCGTTGAAAACCGCACGGTCCGTGCCGGCAAAGGCCGCGCTGAAAGTCCCCGGCGCGGCGTGAATCGACGCCGTGAGCGTATCGATCCAACTGGCGCTGGCCGCCGTCCCCCAGGAGCCGGAGTCCGCCCCGTTCCATCTGGCGCTGCCCGAGAAAACATCCGCGCTATACCGCACCTCCACCGCCACCGGAATCTGCACGCCCGCGATCCCCGCCTCGGTGCCCGGCAGGAGCGTCAGCGCCGCGACATTCGCAAACGCACCCGCCGTACCCAGCGTCCCGGCCAAGGTGCGCGCGTCAGTCACCGCAGCGTCGTTAAAGACGGGATTCGCCCCGCCCGCCAGGCTGAAGCCCCCGCCGCTGGCATTACCCACGCTGATGGCCGTGCGCGCGCTGTTATCGCCAGTCGTCCGCAGCGTCGTCGCCCCACCGACCGCCGCGCCCACATGCACCAGCCCAAAGTCCACCGTATCGGCAGCAACCACCCGATCCTGCAACGGCGTGGCCGTGTAACCAACCGTCACATTGGCATAAGTATCACCCAAACCTACCTCCCCGCTCAGCACCGGCGCACTGTAAAAAACACCACCCGCTCCGACCGTCTCATTCGGCCCGGTGACGTTCTTGCTTAGGCTGTTACTCCCACCGGTGAATAACAGCGTGCCGTCCACCATGACATCGGTGACCGCCTCATGGGTGCCCACGCTGTCGAAAGTCACGCTCCGGCTCAAAGTGCCAAGATTTGTCCCGCCCATTACCCGCCCGAGATCACCAACCGTGCCTGTCACCGAACGCAACGCCAGCGGCGTCGCCATATAGCTCACGGTCACGTTTCCATAAGTGTCGCCCAACCCGCTTTCCCCGCTCGCCACCGGCGCGCTGTAATAGCTACCGCCCGCGCCGATGACCGCGTTCTGCCCGGCAATGGTCTTGCTCATTACGTTGCTTCCGCCGTTAAACACCAGGCTCCCGTCCACCGTCACATCCGTCGTGTCCCCGTGCAGACCGCTGCTGTTAAAGGTCACGCTTTTGGAAAAGCTGTTCAGGTTGGCCGTAGCCAACTGCCGACCCAGCAAGACCGTCGCGCCCGTCACCGAACGCAGGGCCAGCGGCGTGGCCGTGTAACTCACCGCCACATTTCCGTAAGTGTCCCCCAACCCGCTTTCACCGCTCACCACCGATGCGCCGTAATAGGTGCCATTCGCGCCGATGACCGCGTTCTGCCCGGTGAGCATCTTGGTCAGGCTGTTGCCCACACCATTAAACAGCAGGCTACCATCCACGGTCACGTCCGTTGTGCCTGCATGCGTGCCGGTGCTGTTAAAGGTCACGGTTCTGGTGATGTTGTTCAGGTTGGTCGCGGCCAACTGCCGGCCAAGGGAAACCGTCGCGCTGGTCACCAAACGCAGGGCCAGCGGTGTGGCCGTGTAACTCACCGCCACGTTTCCGTAAGTGTCCCCCAGCCCGGTTTCGTCGCTCACTACCGGCGCGCTGTAAAAGGTGCCGCTGGCGGCGATGACCCCGCTCTGTCCTGAGATGACCAGGTTCTGGGTGTTGTTTGTCCCGTTAAACATGAGGCTGCCGTCCACCGTCACGTCGGTGGTGTCATTATGGCTGCCGCTGCTGACCAAGGTTACGGTTCGGGAAAAGCCGCTCAGGTGGGTCGTGGCCAACTGCCGGCCCAGCGCAACCGGCGTGGCGGTGACGGAGCGCAGGGCGAGCGGGGTGGCGGTGTAACTCACGGGCACCCCGGCGTAGGTGTCGCCCAGGCCTGTTTCCCCGCTTGCCACAGACGCGGTGTAAAAGGTGCCGCTCGCGCTGATGACCGCATTTTGCCCGGTGATGCTTTTGTTCAGCGTGTTACTCGCACCGTTAAACCCCGGGTTCCCGTCCACGGTCACATCCGTCGTATCTGCATGGGTGCCGCTGCTGTTAAAGGTGACTGACTCAGTCAGGCTGTTCAGGTTGGTTGCCGCCAACTGCCGGCCAAGCAGCAGCGGCGCGGCGGTCACGGAGCGCAGGGCGAGCACGCTGCCGCTGACGGCGATGTTAATCGGCAGTTGGGAGTTGCCCTGGCCGGGGCCGCCGGGGGCTGAGCCGCTGCCGTCGTTGCCGGTGTTAGCCACGGCCACGGTGTCGCTGTGCGCGCCGAGGCCGGGGTTGAGTCCGACATTGATGACCCAGTTTTGTGACCCGGTAATAAACCCCGCACCGGAAGCGGTAGAGCTAAGGGTCGCGCCCGCCGCACCGCCAGTCACTGCGGCGGTCGCGCCGGTATTACTGGTGCCGCTGGCCCGGCTGACGGTGAGGTTTCTAGTCCCGATGGCGGTGGCGAGCACGCGGCCAAAGCTGAGGTTCACGGGCGCGACGGCGATGACGGAGTTATTGCTAATGGTGCCGCCGGAAATGGTGAGGATTTCCTGCGTCGCAGTCGAGTTGGCGAGCGACAAATTATAAGTCGTGGAGCCAACGGTAACGGTGTTACTCGCCAGGGTGAACGCGACCGGGCCGAGGCCGTTGGCGGCGGTGGTTAGAAAGGTGTAGTTGCCCACGGCCAGGGTGGTGGCGGAGGACAGCCCGGCAAAGCTGACTTTGGTGCCGGCGGCGATGACGGCGTTGCCACCCATCGTGGCCAGGTCCAGCCGGTCGATACTGCCGAGGGTGCTGCCGATTTCAAAGGTGAAAGTCGGCTTTACCGTCCCGGTCAGCGTGGTCAGGCCGCCGCTCCCGAGGCGGAAAGTGCCCACCGCATCGTCAACCATGTTAAAGCTGGCGGCACTGGTTGCGCCGCCGCTCAAAGTAAGTCCCGAGGTGCCTACGGTCAGGCTGGTGCCGGCATAGCCGATGCCGCTGCCGGGCCGCGCGGAAAAGGTGGCTCCGGGACTGACAGTGATGACGGTATTACCCAGGCTGCCGGCGACGGCAAAGGTGCCGGCACTAACCGCGGTGGCCCCGGTGTAAGTGTTCACCCCGGATAGAATGAGGGTGGCCGCGCCGGTCTTATTCAGGCCGCCGACAGCCACACTGCCGGCGAGAGTCAGAGAGCCACCCGTGATGTTAGTGGTGAGGATCTTGCCGGTCTGAATCAGCACGCCGCCGGTCAGGAGGTCATTGCTGGCGGCGGTGTGTTCGAGGGTGCCGGACTCGTTGACGAGCAGGGAGTTGCCAAAGGTCGTGGCGGTTCCGTTGGGCGTGCCGAGGCGGAGTTTCCCCGCCGCGTTGTCGATGCGAATGGACTGCACCAGCGAGGAGATGGGGCTGGCCGTGCCGCCGCCGCCTTCCACGGAAATGGTGCCGGTGACGACGCGCAGCAGCGCGCCGTCGAGGTCGTTGGCATTGGGGTCGTTGGAAAGCCCGTCGAGAATCAGTTCGCCGGTGCCGCCGTCTTTGACCAGTTGCACGTTGCCAAAGCCGCCGTCAGACAAAAACCCGGTGCGAAAATCCGCGCTGCCGGCGATGACCAGGCTTTGTCCGCTGGCTCCGGCCAGGGTGGTCACAGCCGAGACCAGCGTCCGGCTCGTGGCATCCGTGCTGTTGATAGTGAGGGTCGTGACCCCTGGCTGCCCAAGGCTGCTGTTCAAAATGGCGTTTTCCAAGACGGTGCTGCCCGAGCCCGCCAGCGTGACGACCGTGCTCGCCTTCAGGGTCACGTCGTCCATGCTGCCGACCGAATTAAGCACCCCGTCCCACGGCATCTCGGCGCCGCCATCGACGGAAATCAACGGGCCGTTCCAGGTCACATCCCTCCCGAGCACGCTCCCTGCGAGCCCGAGGGCGGCAATGGAACCGACCAGCACTTTGCGGTGCCGAGCCCGAAGTTTAGCAGTGAGATTGAGATTCATGGTTGTGCGCGCGCAAAACCAGAGAGAAAAATCACAGGTTCTACGGGGGGAAATTTTGCGGCGCACGCTAGCCCAGCTTTTCCTTCGCGCCACTGACTTTTTGCCAGATTAGAAAAAAATTTATTCGCGGTCGCCGACAGTAAAGCGCGGTGCGTTCGGCTCGTGAAAACTGGCGGCGGCACCCGCGGAACGAGTCTGTTTTTCCCAGAGTAAAACCTCCCTCATCCCCAACCCTCCCCACGCCCAAAACGCGCCGCCCCATGCCGGAAAAGAAAACCCGCGCTGCGCGCGATTTTGGGGGTCGCGCAGCGCGGGTCTCGAGGAGGAAAGCGGTTCGCGCTTTCGCGGAAAATTTGGCAGCTCTTAACGTTTGCTGAACTGGAAACGCTTGCGCGCGCCGGGCTGGCCGGGCTTTTTGCGCTCCTTCATGCGCGGGTCGCGCGTGAGGTAGCCGGCCGTCTTGAGGGTCGCGCGGAGTTCGGGGGTCGCCTCGATGAGCGCGCGGGAAATGGCCAGCCGCACTGCGCCAGCTTGGCCGTTCAGGCCGCCGCCAGTGGCGTTCACGCTCACGTCGTAGGTGTTCGTCGCCTTCACGAGTTCAAAGGCGTTGAGAATCGTGTTCTGGAGGTTGGTGGTCTTGAAGTAGTCCTCAAACGCGCGGCCATTGACCTCGATCTTGCCGGTGCCGGCGGACATGCGGATGCGGGCGACGGCTTCCTTGCGACGGCCAGTGGCGATGAATTCCTGAGACATATTGGGGATGAAAAACTGGGCTGAAAACTTAGACGATCTCCTTGACCGGCTGCGGCTGCTGCGCGGCGTGCGGATGCTCAGCACCGGCATACACCTTGAGCTTCGTGTAAACCGCGCGCCCCAGCTTGTTGTGCGGGATCATGCCTTTCACCGCGCGCTCGATGAGCAGTTCGGGACGGCGGGCGCGGCGCGCCTTCACGCTCTCGCTTTTGTGGCCGCCGACGAAGCCGGAAAAACTCATGTAGCTCTTGTCCGTTTCCTTTTTGCCGGTCACGCGGACTTTCGAGGCATTGATGACGATGACGAAATCCCCCGTGTCGCAATGCGGCGTGTAGATCGCCTTTTCCTTGCCGCGGAGCAGCGTGGCGGCTTTCACGGCGACGCGGCCGAGCACCTGATCGGCGGCATCAATGACCCACCACTGACGGTTGACTTCGTTGGCTTTGGCAGAAAATGTTTTCATGGAAATTCGGTTCCCCGTTTTTGGAAAAGGGAGCGGAAAGTAGGCAGCGGCTCCGGGGGTGTCAATGGATTTGTTCGCGCCTTTGTGCATCCGCGGCACCGCCCGCCGCGCAAGCATTGGTGCGGCTCGACAGCCGAGCGCCTTTCCGCTCCCATCCAGCTCCCACCGGGAATAATTCCATGAGCGACCCACTCCCATCCGCAGTGCGCCCGATCGACTTCAACGAGCTCGTGGACCGGCATTACACCGCGCTTTACCGCTTCGCGCTTTCCCTCGCGAAAAACGGCAGCGAGGCCGCCGATCTCACGCAGCAGACCTTTTACCTTTGGGCGTCAAAGGGCCACCAGCTCCGCGATCTCGCGAAGGTGAAATCGTGGCTCTTCACCACCCTTTACCGCGAATACTTGAGCACCTACCGCCACAACACGAAGTTCCCGCACGTCGAACTCGACGACGTCTCCCACGAGATGCCGAGCGTCGCGCCGTCGATCTTCAACGACATCGACGGCACCACTGTGGTCGCGGCGCTGGCGCGGGTGGACGAGGTCTTCCGCGCGCCGCTGTCGCTGTTCTATTTGGAGGAGCATTCTTATCAGGAAATCGCCGACATCCTTGACGTGCCCATCGGCACCGTGATGTCGCGCCTCTCGCGCGGCAAAGCGCAGCTTCGCCAGCTCCTGCTCGACGCCAAGGCCGATGCCGATGGCAAAATCATACCCATGCGCGCGGCGGGGAAAGGAGCGGCATGAGCGACGAGGCGCGGCTGCTTTTCAGCGCCTACCGTCCCGGCGGGCAGGACGCTGGCGACCCGGTTTTCGCGCCGGCCATCGCGGCGGCGGAAAAAGATCCCGCGCTCGCTGCGTGGTTCGCCGAGCAGCAGGCGTTCGATCTCGCAGTCACGACTCATCTGCGCGCCGTCGCAGTGCCGGCGGATTTGCGGGCGAAAATTCTCGCCGGTGCCGCGGCCAGTCGGCGGCGTTCCTGGTGGGCCGCGCCACGGCTGTGGGCGGTGGCGGCAGCGGTCGCACTGTTCGCCGGGCTGGCGGCGTTTTGGCTGGGCAAAGCGGACGGTCTCGCCGACTGGCAGCGGCACGGCCTGGCGGTGCTGGGCGAAATCGTCGCCGCCCGCGAACCCTTTGATCTCCAGCATCGCGACGCCGCGGCGCTGACCGCATGGCTGCGCGAGCACGCCACGCCGCAACCCGCCGCACTGCCAGTGACGCTCGGCGGCCAGCCGACGCTCGGCTGCAAAACCATCGCGTGGGACGGGCACAAGATGTCGCTCATCTGCTTCGACCTCGGCGACGGCGTGCTCGTCCATCTTTTCACCACCGAGCGCGCCGGCCTCGCGCACGTCCCGCCGGACGGCCCGCCGCATTTCGCCCGCGACGGCGCGTGGACCGTGGCGCTGTGGAATGAAGGCGACAAAACACTCATGCTCGCCACGGATCACGGCGAGGAGCCGCTGCGCCGCGTCCTGCAAATCGCCGCCCGCCGCGCCGCGCCCAGCGGCTTTGTGCTCGCGGTCGCCCGCTGAGTTTCAGTCATGCCTTCGCTTTTCAACCGGTATGCCGAATGGCTGCACACCCGCTGGCCCGCGGGTACCGTAGAGAAACTGCCCGCGTGCGACGAGCACGGGCGCACCAGCGTGCCCGGCGTCCGCATCGTCGGCGATCTCACAGGCGTGCCGCTGCTGAAGTTTTCCTCCGACTCTGGCGCGCGCGCGGTGCGGGAGATTGCCGCCGAGCTGGGCGGCGAAAAGCGCGGCGCTGACGTGCTCGATGTCGCCATCATCGGCGCGGGCGTCGCGGGCATTTCGGCAGCCATCGAGGCGCGGCGCGCGGGGCTGACCTTCGCGGTCTTCGAGGCGACGCAGGTTTTCTCCACGGTCGCCAATTTTCCGAAGGCCAAACCGATCTACACCTATCCCACCGAGATGCAGCTCGACGGCGGCCTGCAGTTCACCGCCGACGTAAAGGAAACGCTGCTCGACGAGATGGAAGCGCAGCGCCAAGCAGCCGGCATCGAGGTCACGGCGGCGCGCATCGAAAAGGTCGTGCGCGAAGGCGACACCCTCGTGCTGCACGGCCCGGAGAAGCCCGTGGGCACAGCGCGGCGGGTCATCGTCGCCATCGGGCGCAGTGGCAATCACCGCAAGCTCGGCGTGCCCGGCGAGGAGCTGGACAAAGTCTATAACCGGCTTCACGACCCGAAGGATTTCGCCGGCAAAAATGTCCTCGTGGTCGGCGGCGGCGACAGCGCGCTGGAGACCGCCATCGCCCTCGGCGCGTGCGGCGCGCACGTCACGCTGAGCTATCGGAAAAAAGAGTTCGCGCGGCCCAAGCCGGAGAACATCGAAAAGCTCAACGCCCTCGCCGCCAACGCCGACACGCCCACGCAAATCGAGCACCCATCGAGCGAGCGCGTGACCACCGCTTTCACCACGGCGATGCAGCGCGCCACGCCGACCGGCTCGGTGAAACTCCTGCTCGGTTCGCAAGTCACCCGCCTCACCGCCGACACCGCCACCCTGCGCGACGCCGACGGCCAAGACCTCGCGCTGCCCAACGACGTGGTTTTCACCATGCTCGGCCGCGAAGCCCCGCTCGATTTTTTCCGCCGCAGCGGCCTCACCATCCGCGGCGAGTGGACGCCGAAAACGTGGGTCAGCTTCATCGCCTTCGCCCTTTTCTGCGTCTGGCTTTACCACTGGAAATCGGACAAAGGCCCGCTCGCCCACATCGGCGCGCATCTCCCCGCCATGATTTCTAGCGCGCTCGGCTCCGTCAGCGCCGCCGCCCGCGATCCGCGCACTTTCCTCGGCTCCATCACCCTCGCCGCCAAGCAGCCCAGCTTTTACTATTCCCTCGCCTACTGCACCCTAATCGTCGTCTTCGGCGCGCAGCGCATCGCCCGGCGGCGCACGCCCTACGTCACCGCGCAGACGTGTTCGCTCATGGCGTTTCAGCTTCTCCCACTTTTCCTCCTGCCGTACATCCTCCTGCCGTGGATGGGCGCGAACGGCGTCTTCGACCACGGCTTCGCCAAGTCCTTCGCCGACCAGTTCTTCCCCATCCCCAGCTACAGGCCCGAGCGCGAATACTGGCGCGCGTTCGGCTTCGTCCTCGCGTGGCCGCTCTTCATCTGGAACCTCTTCAACGACCACCCCACCACCGGCTGGCTGGTCCTCGGCTTGGTGCAAACTTTCGTCATCATCCCGCTCATCGTCTGGCGCTGGGGCAAGGGCGCGTACTGCGGCTGGATCTGCTCCTGCGGCGCGCTCGCCGAAACACTCGGCGACACCCATCGCGAAAAAATGCCGCACGGCCCGCGCGCCAACCGCTGGAACATGGCCGGGCAAATTATCCTCGGCGTCGCCTTTTTCCTCCTGCTCCTGCGCATCATGGGCTGGCTCGGCCTCGGCTGGTTCAACGGCATCTACTACGGCCTGATGAACGGCTGGCCCATCTTCAACTACGCCTACCTCGTCGATCTCTGGCTCGCCGGCGTCATGGGCGTCGCCGCGTATTTCTGGTTCAGCGGGCGCGTGTGGTGCCGCTTCGCCTGTCCGCTCGCGGCGCTCATGCACATCTACGCGCGCTTTTCCCGCTACCGCATTTTCGCGGAGAAAAAGAAATGCATCTCCTGCAACATCTGCACCTCCGTCTGCCACCAAGGCATCGACGTCATGAACTTCGCCAACAAAGGCCTCCCCATGGAAGACCCCGAGTGCGTCCGCTGCTCCGCCTGCGTGCAGCAATGCCCCACCGGCGTCCTCGCCTTCGGCCGCCTCGGCGAAGAAGGCGTCCCCATCCTCGACCGCCTCGCCGCCTCGCCCGTGCGGATGCGCGAAGGGCGGCTTTGAGGAGTCCGCAAAGCGGCGGGCTGCAGGGCGGGCGCTCCGCCTGCCAAGGGAGCAGACGGCCTCCCGCTCCACGGGCAGGCGGAGCGCCC
>JANXWQ010000635.1 GCA_025351065.1 Chthoniobacter sp.
GACTAATCCTCGTAGGCGTATTGATGGCCGGAACACTGTGCGCCGGAACTTCGGCAACGCCCAAGCCTGTGGTCGTAGCTACTCCAGCGAATTCGGTGTATGCATCGACAAGTCGTTGGTCAGCGATGCCCCCACGATGCATGTCGCAATTTCTCAACTCTTTGAAGAAGCGGTAGCACTTCAACATCGCATTTAGTTTGGGAAGTGCGTAATAGCGGCTTCTGGAAAGCTGCGGATGAAACGTGTCGCGCAGTGGCACAGACTCCGTCCCATTGATATTGTTCAGCGCAGCGGTCGGACCGGTTACGGACCCAACCACAGGATCGGGATATTGAAGCGAAACTTGTAACGCCTTCGAGCTTTTACCCAGCGATTTCAACGTCTCTTCGATCCAGCCCTCGTAGATGGCAATTGCGTTTGTCAGAACAATTCTGCCAAAAGATTCTTTCTGTTTTTCCCAAGTGTGGTCGATACATGCACGTTGCAAATTCGCTCCGTGAATGTCTGATCCTTCGGTAAAACGAGCATTGAGTTGTTTCACCGTCGCCCCAGGCACGATTTTGAGAAAACCCTCAACCTGCCAGCGCAAGTTCCACATCGCTGTGGCGGTAGGCCAAACGAAATCAAAAAGTTCTGTAATCTGCTTGTGTGCGCTGTCAGTGGATTGGAAAAAATATTTCGGCATAGTTAATACGTTCGACATTACTACATTTCGTCTGGCGGTTATTTGGTAAATTTCAATGATCAGACATTAGTTTCCTTATGAGTCTCAAAAAGGAACACAGCGAATGTCGCGGCAGCGCCGATAGCCAGTTTTGCGTGGCGCGTTTTCAGTCCCGTCGAGCTTCCATGTTTACCGTGGCCTGTGCCGTAGAGCTCCCGCAATTCTGCGAGATTATTACCGATAGTTCCATCTGAGTATTTTTCGTCGTGAATTTCCGCACCAGTTTCTTCGAAAACGAACTCGCCAAATGTGCGGTCGGAGAAATTCAAAACGTAACCAGCGGACATGCCGAAGTGCTTTTCAAGGTTGTTCCGGTCGGCCATTGAAACAGCACTCATAATAATACTGAATTGCTGACGAACGACTTTCAGCCCAACCGCTCCGCATGGATTTTGACATGGAGATGGATGTGGTCGTTGACGACGTGCTGGCCGAGGAAGCGGAAGAGTTTGCCGGAGCCGTAGTGGCTGCCGTAGGCGGCGCAGGCGGAAAGGATGAAGGTTGAGGGATGAATTTTGAAGGGGAACACTTTGATTTTTTTGGAGATGGTTGTGAAAATCGCGAGGAGTTGAGCACGTTCGTCGCGCAGTGTGGAGAGCTTTGCGCCGCGATTTTGCACTAATGACTCGCGCCCGGGTGCCTTTCTCTCCACACCACTCCCGATGAAACACTCCCCTCTCCTCCTCACGACCTGCCTTTTCACCGCGCTCGCCGCGACCGCTTTCGCCGATGTCGGCGTCGGGGCCAAACCCATCGCCGGTGCCGAGGTCATCATCGACGGCACGCGGGAGACGCTGGATGAGAAGTGGATTTACTGGGAAGGGCCGGGCTTTAAGTCGGCGATGCCGATCAAATGGAAGATCGTGGACGATCCGGTGGACAAAGGCTCGGCGCTGATGACGGATGACCGCGTGGCGGACGGCGGGAAGTACGGCTCGGCGGACATCGTGACAAAAAAGGCCTATCGCGATTTCCGGCTGCACATCGAGTTTCTCATCATGAAGCCGGGCGGTAACAGCGGCGTGTATTTGCAGAACCGTTTCGAGATTCAGGTCTTCGACGGCGACAAGACCAAGCACGGCATGGGTGCGGTCATCAATGAAACCGACGCGCCGTATTTCGCCTACAAGGGCATCGGCGCGTGGAACGCGTATGACATCACCTTTCGCGCGGCGCGTTTCGCGGATGGGAAGATGGTGGAGAAGCCGCTGGTCTCGATGTTTTTCAACGGCCAGAAAGTGCATACCAATGTGGCGATCAACCAGGTCTGGGGCGGCCCGAACTCCGGACTCGACGGCGGCAATGACGGCGGCAAGGGCATCACCGACACGCCGGGCGGGCTGAAGCTGCAATGCGAAGGCCACGACGTGCGCTACCGCAATGCGTGGATCAAGGAACTCGTGCTGGAAAAGGCGGACACGGATTTCAAGGAGTAAGGCGTGGGGTTTTGACCACGATTTCACGGATGGGGCTTTCCGAAAAAAGCCGTGTCATTCGGCAACCCGTGGTTCCGAAATCCACGCGCCAAAGGACGTGCGTGCGGTCTTGTATTTAACGCAGAGACGCAAAGACGCAGAGGCGGAGCCGGAGGTTGCGCACGAGGGGCAAATCTGAGCTGGCAGAAGCTCTGCGCCCTCCGCGCATCTGCGTCCCTGCGTTAAAAAAATGCGGCGCCCGCGCGCGGCTGCACTGCGGCATTGTCTTTCGCGCGGCGGGCGGGGATGCTGGCGGTGCCATGCCGAGCAATGCCTCCGACTCGTTGGTCGTCTTCCGCATGGGCGAACAAGCGTTTGCCCTCGGCGTGGCTGCCGTGGAGCGGGTGGTGCGCGCGGTGGAAATCGCGCCGCGGGGGGAGGCACCGCGCGGCGCCTGCGGGAGCGTGAAGGTGCAGGGGCGCAAGGTGCCGGTCTTCGATCTGACGGCGCGGCCCGCGCTCGCGGTGCGGGCGAGCGACCACCTCATCCTCGCGCACACGCCGCAGCGCACGGTGGCGCTGCTGGTGGCCAATGTGGAGTCGGTGGGGCCGCTGGCGGACGGTGGCGCGCGCGTCATCCACGACCTCGAAAAGTTCCTCGCCAGCGCCGACCGCGCGGCCTTTGCCCCCGAGCCATGACGCCGACGCTCGATGCCGAACTGCTGGCCGCGGTCAGCCACGCGGTCGAGGCGCAGCTCGGGCTGCACTTTCCACCGGAGCGCTGGGGCGACCTGGAACGCGGCCTGCACGGCGCGGCGGCCGAACTCGGTTTTGACCGCATGGAAAACTGCGCCCGCGCGCTGGCGTGCGGCGGTTTCGCCCGCGCGCAGACCGACGCGCTGGCGGCGCACCTCACCATCGGCGAGACCTATTTTTTCCGCGACGCGGCGGCTTTCTTGGCGCTGACCGCGCACTTCGTCCCGGCGCTGGTGGCGGAAAAGCGGGGCGGGGCCAAACGGCTGCGCATCTGGAGTGCCGGGTGCTGCACGGGCGAGGAGCCGTACTCCATCGCCATCGCGCTGCGGGAGGCGCTGCCGGACTTCGCCGCGTGGCAGATCACGATTCTGGCGACGGACATCAACCCGCGCTTTCTCGCCACGGCGGCGGCGGGCGTCTATGGGCCGTGGTCGTTTCGCGGCGTGCCGGAGGCCACGCGCCACGCGTGGTTCCGCGCGCTGCCGGACGGGCGCTGCGAGGTGCTGCCGTGCATCCGCGAGATGGTCACTTTCGCCTACGTGAATCTGGTCGAGGACGGCTGGCCTTCGCACGCCACGCAGACCGCCGCGATGGATCTCATCTTTTGCCGCAATGTGCTGATGTATTTTTCGCGCGAGCGCGGCAAGCGCGTGGTCGCCAAGCTGCGCCGCGCGCTCGTGGCCGAGGGCCGGCTGATGGTGAGCACGACCGAGACGTCGCGCGAGCTGTTCGAGGGGTTCGATCCGCCGGAGCTCGCGGGCGTGGCGCTTTTCCGCAAAAGTGCGCCCCTGGCCCTCCCGCCCGCGCCGACCGCGCTGGCCGCGCCGCCGCACTCGGAGCCCGCGCCGGAGCGCCCGCACGATCACGCCGCGGACGCCCGCCGGCTGGCTGACGAAGGCCGTCTCGACTCCGCGCTCGCCGCGTGCGACCGCGCGCTCGCCGCGAACCAGCTCGCACCCGCGCACCACTACCTGCGCGGCGTCATCCTGCAGGAGCAAAACCAACCCGAGGCCGCGGTCGCCGCGCTGCGCCGGGCGCTCGGGCTCGACTCCGCATTCACGCTCGCCCACTTCACCCTCGGCCATCTGCTGCTGCGCCAAGGCCAGACCGCGGACGCTGCGCGCTGCTTTGCCCAGGCCCGCACGCTCCTGCACGCCTGCGCGCCCGAGGCCGTGCTGCCCGAGTCGGAAGGGCTGACCGCGGGCCGCCTGCTCACCATGCTCGCCACCTTGGAAGGAACCTTCGCATGAACACCCGTGAACCAACCGACTGGGCCGCCCTCCGCCAGCGCATCGACGCCCTCCGCATCGCGCCCGCTGGCGACGGCCGCCTGAGCGCCGAGGAGGAGCGCCGCCTTTTGCACGGCCGCGCGCAGGCGCTCGCCCGCGTACCGGATGCCGCCGCGGAGGAAATGCTCGAAATCGTGGAGTTCGACCTGGCCGGCGAGCGCTACGCTTTTCCGCTCGCGGAAGTCCGCGCCGTGAGCCCGCTGCACGCGCTCACGCCGGTGCCGGGCACGCCGGACTTCGTGCTCGGCATCATCAATCTGCGCGGCGAAATCCGCACGGTCATCGACCTCCAGCGGTTCTTTGGCCGGCCCGCCGCCGGCCTCACGCAGCTCAACCGGCTGCTGCTCATCGGGCACGCGGACTTCGAGCTGGCCGTCCTCGCCGACGCCATCCGCGGCGTGCGCCCGCTCACGCTCGCCGACCTGCGGCCCGCACCCGCCGAGCCCCGCGCCCGCTACCTGCGCGGCGCGACCGCCGCCGGTCTGCTCGTACTCGACGCCGCCCGGCTCCTCACCGACCCGCGCCTGCTCGTGGAGGATCGCGAGGCGCTTTGAGCCCGCGCTTTTTGCATTGACGCGGCGCGCGTGCGGCGGGTTCGCTCCGGGCCAGTCGCGGCTTTCACCCTCCATGAATATGACCATCTCCCGCCGGCGGATTTTCTCCGCCTTGCTGCTCCTCATCGCCACCGTCAGCCGCGCCGCCGAGGGCGAGACCGCCGCGCCCAAAGCCCCGGAACCGCCCGCGTGGAAACTGCCAAGCGAGGAGCATTGGATCGTGGATGAAACGGCGCGCGCGATCGCCGAGCTGCTCGCCTTTGCCAAAGACCGCAAAGCCGCGCCCGTGGAAATGACCGTGCTGCCGGTCGAGACCGCGCCGCAGACTTACCAGCTCACTGCGCGGATCGGCGCGTCCACGGTTGCGGCGGAGGTGGTGTGGAAAGATTTCATCTGGTCGCCCGAGGAGCACGCCGCCTGGGCGCGCAAGCTCTGCGCGGAATGGCAGCTCGCGCCTTCGCCCGCCGCGCCCGGCGAAGCGGCGCTGCTGCAAGCCCTCACCGAACCCACGCCGCAGGTTCTCCTACGCGAGCGCACGCGCCTTTCCGCCGCGCTCACAAAAACGCCGCTCGACCCGAGCCTGCACGTCCAGGCGGCGCTCGTCACCGAGGCTTTTGCCCTGCGCGAGTCGGCCCGTTATTTCACCGACATCCGCCGCGAACTCTGCCGCAGTGCCGCCCACCTCGCCATCGCCCGCGCCCTCGCGCCCGACGACGCCAGCCCCGCCCGCCGCGTGGCCGAAGCGGCGATCCATACGCTCACCGGCCGCCAGACGCCGGCGCTGGCAGCGCTCACGGCGCTCGAATCCGAAACGTCGGCGGGCGTCCCCGCGTGGGTGCGCGCGCTGCGCCTCCGCATCACCGGCGACTGGCGGGCTGAGGCGAAGGAGCCCACGCTTTTCGAGCAGTTCGAGATTTTCCGCGCGCGGGCGGAAAACGTCGAAGGCACCTTCGCCTTCACCTGGCTCAAGGAGCGCCAACCGGCTCCGGTGCATGATTGGCGGCGCATGATGCTTTCCGTTTCGCTCGATGTCGGCGAGGGGCATCAGTTTGCCAAGGGGAGCATCCCGCAGGAAATCGCCAGTCTGCGCGAGGACTACGCGGCGTACTTCGGCGGCAAGTTGCCCGAAGCCGACATCGTCACCACGCTCAACACGCCGGCCCAGCGCGCCGTCAGCAGAGGCACCAAAGGCGCGCCGTCTGTAAGCGTCCTCGGCTGGGATTTCTGGAGCGCCCAGCACCAGCGCCACCTTTGCCAGTGCATTCGCGTGACGAATGTTTTCCTGCGCGACAGTTGGGGCGTGGACGAATACGCCGACATGCAAAAATACGTGCGCGACAACTTCGCCGCGCTCACGCTTTTTCCGGTGATCGACCGCGAACTCACCGACGACGCCAGCCGCATCCCCGACATCGCCAAACGCATGAGCCGACTCATCGAGACGCACCCGGAACTCATCGGGCGGTCGCTCTGGAACCGGCTGCGTTTTTCCGTCAACAAGAGCCCGGCCCTGCCCGGCATCATCTCCCCGCGGCACTGGCTACGGGGTGCCGTCGCCTTTGGCACTGTCTATGATTTCCAAATGCAGGTCGCCGTCGGCCGCCTGCCGGAAATTTCCGATACCGTTTGGTGGGATGCTTTCCTGGCTCTCGCGCCCGCTGTGCTCGATATTCGCAGCGCCAAACTTTACCTGCAGTTCAAAGACCACGTACCGCTGGACGCCACCGTGTCCGCGTATGGCGACATGCAGGACTACAACATAGGGGCTCTCAGGGCCATCTCGGCAGCGCAGGCGAGGGAACACTCCCCAAAATATGTCGAAACCATCCAGCGCATGTGTGAATGGATTCCGGAATACTACTTTACGCTGGGCACCTATTTCCGTGCGCAAAACCAGCCCGAGCGCGCGGCGGAAGCCGATCAAAAAGGCCTCGACCTGGCGCATAATCCGGTCAGTGCCGCCCATCATTGCGAGTGGCTCGTGAACTACCTCTACGACCACGGCAAGACCAAGGAAGCCCTCGCCATCGCCACGATGGCCGCGGAGGTTTATTCCTACGCCGGGCTCGCCACGATGGCCCGGCTCCAGGAAAAAATGGGCAACCTGCCCGCGGCCGAGGACTACTACCAAAAGATCGACGAACGCTATTCCCGCTACGCCACGGCCGCCGCCTTTTACCACCGCCACCGGGCGCAGAACCCGGAATACGAAGCCCGCGCCGCCGCTCTCGACCGCGCCCTTTTTCCCAAGGGCCAGACCAAAGTCACCCTCGCCGAACTGCACGACGCTCCGACCGGCGGGACCGTTCTCTCGGGCACCAATGAAGTCACCGCCGGCTACGGTTTGGGCGCGGGCGATATCATCGTGGCGCTGGACGGCATCCTCGCAGAGAGCGAAGCCCAGTACACCTTTTTGCGCGGCCTAAGCACTGACCCCAGGATGCGGCTTATCGTCTGGACCGCGAAGGGCTATCGCGAAATAGATGTCGAACTGCCTGACCGGCTTTTCGGCGTGCCGATCCACAACCTGCGGAAAAAATAGCCACCGAGTTTGACGACCGGCTGCGGGATTTCATCAGCTGAAAAAGTCCTTCGCCTTTTCCAGGAAACTGCGGTTGAGCGGGGAGTTTTCCTCGCCCATGAGGCCGGCGAATTCGGCCAGCTTGGCGCGCTGGTCGGCGTTGAGTTTCGTGGGCACTTCGACGATGAGGCGGACGATGAGGTCGCCGCGGGTGCCGCTGTTCAGAGCGGGGATGCCTTTGCCGCGGAGCTTGAAGGCGGTGCCGCTTTGGGTGCCGGCGGGGACTTTGAGCTGGGCCTGGCCTTCAAGCGTGGGCACCTGCTGCTCGCCGCCGAGGGTGGCGATGCTGAAGGAGACGGGCACTTCGCAAAACAGGTTGCTGTCCTCGCGCTCGAAGACTTCGTGCTCTTTGATGTGGATGACCACGTAGAGGTCGCCGGGCGGGCCGCCGCGCAGGCCAGCCTCGCCGTTGCGCATGCTGCGGAGGCGGGAGCCGTCCTCGATGCCGGCGGGGATTTTCAGCTTGATGCGCGTGGGAGCCTCGGTGCGGCCTTCGCCATTGCACTTGCGGCACGGGCGGTCGATGACCATGCCAGAGCCGCGGCAGCGCGCGCAGGTCTGGGAGACTTGGAAAAAGCCGCGCGAGTTGATGACCTGGCCGCGCCCGCCGCAGTCGCGGCAGGAGACGGCGTGCGCGCCTTTTTCCGCGCCGCTGCCCTGGCAGTCGGCGCAGCCTTCGAGCTTGCTGACTTCGATCTCTTTGTCGCAGCCAAAGGCGGCCTCTTCGAGCCGGATCTGCATGTCGTAGCGCAGGTCGGAGCCGCGCTGTTTGCCATCGCGCGACTGCGGCTGCGCGGCCTGTGCGCCGCCAAAGAACTGCTCGAAAATTCCGCCGCCGCCACCGCCGCCGTTCGCACCAAAGACCTCGCGGAAAATGTCGAACGGATCGTGCATCCCGCCGCCCGCACCACCACCGCGCGCGCCGCCACCCTGGGCAAAGGCGGCGTGCCCGAAGCGGTCGTAGGCCGCGCGTTTCTCCGCGTCGCTGAGCACCTCGTAGGCCGAGCCGATCTCCTTGAATTTTTCCTCCGCGGTGTGGTCGCCGGGGTTTTTGTCCGGGTGGTATTTGACCGCGAGCTTGCGGTAGGACTTTTTGATTTCATCCCCGCTGACCGTGCGGGTCACCTCGAGGATTTCGTAGTAGTCGCGTTGAGCCATGTGGATCGTCGTTCGCTATTCCGCCGCGCCTTTCGACACCACCACCGTGGCCGGCCGCAGCAGCCGCTCGCGCAGCTTGTAGCCGCGCCGGAGCTGGCGCACCACGGTGCCCTCGGGCACGGTCGCGCTGGCCTCCTGGGCCACGGCTTCGTGGAGGTTGGGGTCGAAGACCTGGCCCTCGCCGTTCACCGGCTCGACGCCGCTGCCGAGGAGGAAATCGGTGAGCTGTTTCGCCACCATGTCCATGCCCATGAGGATGGGCGAATTTTCCGCGCCGGCGCGGGCGGCGTTGAGGCCGAGCTCGAAGTTGTCGAGGATCGGGATGAGCCGTTCGAGGAAGGAGGCGTTGGCAAATTTCACGGCGTCCTCCTTTTCGCGCGCGGCGCGTTTGCGGAAATTTTCAAAGTCCGCCTGGCTGCGCAGCGCGAGGTCGCGGAAGCGCTGGAGATCGCCCTGCATCTGCGCGACGAGCGAGTCCTCGGTGAC
>JANXWQ010000658.1 GCA_025351065.1 Chthoniobacter sp.
GGAGGAAGAAATTGCCGATGGGTTTTGCCACCCAGACCCACAACACAAAGAGCATGTAGAGGGCGACGAGGGCGATGCCGCCGGGGATGTAGCGCGCCACTTTCACGCCAAAATAAAGCCCGAGCACCACGGCCCAGCGCGAGCCGCGGCTGAGGCGCTGCATGAAAAAGCAGTAGCGGAGGTAGGCGCGGAAGACCGGCGAGCGGGCGCGGAAACTCGTCAGCAGCCCTTCGCGCGCGGGCTCGAAGTCGGGGTCGAGGCGGAGGGCTTCGCGGAAGTGCGTCTCGGCTTCCAAACGGGAGGCGCGCTGGAGGGCGGCCCAGCCGGCGTTGCTGTGGGTGAAAGGGTTTTCGGGATCGCGGGCGAGCAGTCCGGCGAGGTGCGCGGCGTTTTCGGCGAGCTTGTTTTGCAGGCGGAGCGCCTGGGCGAGCTGGTTGGCGGCGGCGGAGTTGTCGGCGTCGAGCGCGAGGGCCTGGCGGGCGGACTGCTCGGCGAGCGGCCACTGCTCCATTTGCAGATGCGCCTGGGCCTCGGCGGTGAAGGCGCCGCTGTGGTGCGGATCAAGGCCTAGCGCGGTTTGCGCGGCGGCGAGGCCGTCCTTGGGGCGGTCGCACATCGAGAGGATGTAGCTGCGGAGGAGGTGGTGGTCGGCGTCGTTGGGCTCGAGGGCGATGGCGCGGTCGATGGTGGCGAGGGCGTCGCCATGGCGCTGCGGCTGGTGGAGCTGGCAGGCAGCGAGCTGGTGGAGGGCGAAGGCGTCGTTCGGTTCTTGCGCGAGGGCTTCCTTGAAGGCGCTCTCGGCGTCGGCGTAGCGGCCGAGGTCTTTGAGCTGGAGGCCGCGCATGATCTGCGGCGGCATGTTGAAGGCGTCGCTCATTTCTTGATCCCGAGAAACTCCAGCACGTCGTCGTAAAAGCCGCTTTGGTTCGAATAGATCGCGTAATTCTTCGCGCTCTCGAACCACGCTTTCGTCGAAGGCTTCACGTCTTTGGCGGACTTGAGAAGATCGTCGGTGCCGAGGGGGATGACGCGGTTCTCAGTCATCGCGCGGGCGAGGGAGCGCTCGATGGCGATGTCGAAGACGGCTTTCAGGTCCGCGCCGGAAAAGTCCTTCGTCTTCTTCGCGATGGCACCGACGTCGAGTTGGTGGACAGGTTTGTCTTTGGCCATGACCCCGATGATCGCCGCACGCGCGGGCTCGTCGGGCGGCGGGACGAAAAGGATGCGGTCGAAGCGTCCGGGCCGGCGGAAGGCGGGGTCGAGATGCCACGGGGCGTTGGTCGCGCCGAGGATGAGGAGGCCGTCGTTGTCGCCGACATTGCCGTCCATCTCGGCGAGGAACTGGTTGATGAGGGTGCGGCCAGCGCTGCGCTTGAGGTCGTTGCGGTCGGCGGCGAGGGCGTCCACTTCGTCGAAGAAAAGCACGGCGGGCGCGTGGGTGCGGGCGAGCTCGAAAAGGCCGTGGAGGTTTTTTTCGGAATTGCCGAGGTAGAGGTCGAGGATCTGGTGGATGCCGATGGAAATGAAGTTCGCCTGAATCTCGCCGGCGGTGGCGCGGCTGAGCAGCGTTTTGCCGCAGCCGGGCGGGCCGTAGAGCAGCACGCCGCCGCCGATTTTTTTGCCGTAGGCTTTGAACAGCGCCGGGTTTTTCAGCGGGTGGATGATCTTCATCCGAATCTCCTCCTTCACGGAATCCATGCCGCCGATGCCGGCGAAATTCAGCTTCGGGCGCTCGATGTCGGAGGGGCTGACGGCGGGTTTTTCGTCGTCGTCGCTCTCCGGCGTCCAGCCCTGCGCGGTCACTTTTTCCGGCGCGCTTTTCGGCGGCGCATCGCCCGCTCCGCGGCCCGCGAAATCTTTCTCCAAGCCGGCGTCGCGCAAAGTGGGATCGAGTGCCAAAGCCTGTTCGTAGCAGGCTTGCGCGGCGGTGCGGTTCCCCTCGCCCGCGTGCAGCCGAGCGAGCAGCAGATGCGCGGGCGCAAAGCCGGGGTGCTCGGCGATGAGCGCCTCCACGCGCACCACGGCCTCGCTCGTTTTGCCCGCGAGGTGCAGCACGCGGGCGACGCCCACTTTGGCCTCTGGCCGCGCGGGATCGAGCCGGAGGATGCGCTCGAAAACGGCACGCGCCTCGTCGAGCGACCACTCGTCGAGGCACGACTGCGCGAGCAGCAGGAGCAGCGGGAGATTATCGGGCGAAACGGAGACGGCCTGGCGGAGCGGGTCGAGCTTGGACATGGGCGGGGAGTTTCCGGCGGCAAGCGGCGCGTGACAAGCGGGAGATGCGCGCCATGTTCTGCCGCCGTCGATTTGCGGCCCGCCGCTGGCATAGCCGCTGCTAATCTCACGCTCAGCCCAAACCAAAACACTCCATGCATTTCCTCGTTGTTGATGATAACCGGCTCCTGAACCGCTTCCTGACCACCTACCTGCGCGGCAAGGGCCACACGGCCTCGTCGCTCACCGACAGCACGAAAGTGGCAGCGTGGCTCGACCTGAATCCGTGCGACGGGCTGATCCTCGACATCGGCATGCCGAAGATCGACGGGCTCACGCTGATTGCGCAGGTGCGGGTGAAGTACGCCGAGCTGCCCATCGTGATGTTCACCGGGCTCGGCTACGACGAGGACGCCATGCAGGCGGCGCGGAAGGCGGGTGCGAACGGCTACGTGAGCAAAGGGCTCGGGCCGTCGGAGATTTATTCGGCGCTGATGCGGGTGCTGGGGAGCCCGGCGGTCAAAGCTTAGCGCGGCAAGCACCACGCCACCGCGGGTGCTCCCACCATTGGGGGGGCTCTCCGCCTCCTTACGGCCCAGGGGCCGGCGGCGGCGGCGTGGGCGTGGGGCCGGAGGCCGTGCCCACCACCACGGTGAAGCCGTAGGTCTCCAGCTCATTCTCACTGCCTGAAAACACGCCCAGCAGCACCTTGCTCGCGCGGCTGATGAGATTGCGCGCCGTCCCCGTCGTCCCCACCGCCTGCGCGGCGGCGAGGCCGAGCTG
>JANXWQ010000660.1 GCA_025351065.1 Chthoniobacter sp.
CCCTGCAGCCGCCAGCCGCGCTAATCCGGCACCTTTTCCAGCAGCGCCCGCAGCGCGCCGAACTTTCCTTTCACCGCCTCCACCGACACCGGCGCATTCAGCATCTGCGTGGCGTTTTTGTGCTCCACCCATTCCGGCGGCAGCTCCTTGATGAACGAACTCGGCGTCCCCGGCATCGGGCTGCCCCACTTGATCCGATGCCCGCACCATGTCAGCGCCAGGGTCTGCCGCGCCCGCGTGATGCCGACATAAAGCAGCCGCCGCTCCTCATCCACCGTGCCCTCCATTTTCGAGCGGTCGTGCGGCAGCAAGCCCTCCTCCAGCCCGATGAGATAGACGTGCGGAAACTCCAGCCCTTTCGCCGCGTGCAGGGTGATGAGCGTCACGCCCGTGCCCTTGGATTCCTCGTCCTCTTCCTTCTCCTCCCGCAGCAGCATCGCGTCGAGAAAGTCGCGCAGCCCCGTGCCCCGGCGCGCGGCGTCATCCGCAAACCAGCGGATCATTTCCGTGACCTTGCTCTCGCGCTTCAGCCCTTCCTCCGGCGTCTTGCACGAGCGCCGGAGGTCTTCGAGATATTTCGTCTCGTGGATGAACGCGCGCAGCACCGCCGCCTGATCCGAAAGCGGCGTGTTCAGCTTCGTCTCCCACGCATCGAGAAACCCCGTGAACGCCGCAATCGCGTCGCCCGCGCGCTTCGTGATCGAGCTGCGAAACTCCGCATCCTGCAGCGCCGCAAAGACGCTGCACCGCTTCTGCGCGCTCAACTCCGTCGCCCGCTCCACCACCGACGGCCCAATGCCGCGCGCCGGCGTATTGATGATCCGCAGCAGCGAAACGTCGTCGTCCGCATTCAGCAGCACGCTCGCGTAAGCCAGCAGATCCTTGATCTCCCGTGCGTCGAAGAAACTTTTTCCGCCCACCACCCGATACGGGATGCGCAGCTCGCGCAAGTGCGTTTCGAGCAGCCGCGACTGCGCATTCATGCGGAAAAGAATCGCGAAATCCTCGTGCTTCGCATTTTCCGTCATCGCGCGCTGCGCGATCTCATTGGTGATGAACTCCGCCTCCTGCCGGTCGTCTTGCATCCCGACGACGCGCACTTTCGCCCCGCCCTCCTGCGCGCTCCAAAGCTGCTTCGGCCGCCGCCGCGGATTGTTCTTAATGAGCGCGTTCGCCGTGCCGAGGATCGCGTTCGTCGAGCGGTAATTCTGCTCCAGCTTCACCACCACCGGGTTCGGAAAGTGCGCCTCAAATTCCAGGATGTTGCTCACCTCCGCGCCCCGCCAGCCGTAGATCGACTGATCGTCGTCGCCCACCACCGCCACGTTCCGGCGCGCATTCGCGAGATTCGTCACCAGCTCGAGCTGGAGCCGGTTCGTGTCCTGAAACTCATCCACCATCAGGTAGCGAAATTTCCGCTGCCACTTCTCCCGCACCGCCGCGTGCTCCGTCAGCAGCCTGTAGGTGAGCAGCAGCAGATCGTCGAAATCCACTGCGTTCATCGTCTTCAGCTCCTGCTGATATTTCGCGAAAACCGCCCCCGCCAGCGACTGCTCCTGCCCCGGCGTCACCTCGGTCCACGCTTGGCCCTTCGCTTTGCTGATCAGGCTCTTCGCCACGCTCGTCTCCAGCTTTTCGTCCTTCGCCGCCGTCCGCGTGATGATCTTCGCGATCAGCCCCGTGGTGTCCCCCTCGTCGTAAATGCTGAAGTTCCGTTTGTAGCCCAGCTTGTCGATGTCTTGCCGCAGCACCCGCACGCACAGCGCGTGAAAAGTGGACATCGTCACCAGCTTCGCCTGCTCCGGCGCGATGAGTTTCGCCAGCCGCTCCCGCATTTCCTTCGCCGCCTTGTTGGTAAAAGTGACCGCCAGGATGTGCGCCGGATCGACCCCCTGCGCGATGAGAAAAGCCACCCGCGCCGTGATGACCCGCGTCTTCCCCGTGCCCGCGCCGGCCAGGATGAGCAGCGGCCCCTCCGTCGTCCGCACGGCGCGTTCCTGCTCGGGATTGAGATCGAAAAGTCGGAAGCCGGACATGGAGCGCGAGAGAATGGCGAGCGCCGGTGCGGGCGCAAGATCGCGCGCGGGAAAAATTGCCCGTCAAGCTCAGCGCCAGCTCGCCTCCCGCCAGCCCACCGAATTCCGCGCCCACGTCAGCGATGTCCGCAGCTACGGCCTTTCCGTCGAGCTGCCCTGTCCTCGTCTCCGGCCTCATCCACGTCAGCGCGCTGCCCGATGACTTCTACACCTTCGACTCCGTGCGCGCCGCTTTTTCCGCTCGTTACCAAACAGAGTTTGGTAACGAGCGGAAAGGCTGCGGTTTTGGGGAAAGGCGCGACAGTGCGAAGCCGGGTCTTTCAAAACGCGAACGCTCCAGAAAGCGGAGGTAGCCCGACCCAGGCGGGAGTTTGGACGAGGTCAAATTCCGCGTGAACGGCGACGGTGCCCGACCAATGCAATTGGCCCTAAAACCAGCGCCAAGGCAAGGGTTCCGGGTTCGGGAACCGACGCGACGAAGGCATGACCGCCAATGGCTCCGCCGTCGCTGGTGGTTTCAGACGTCAGGCCCGCGATCACGTCCGAAGCGTTGACGCCGGAGGCGCGCGTGTCGCGAAATAGAAAGTGCGCCGGGTTGATGCCTTGGTAATCCAACGTGGTAAAGTCGTCGATGAACAGGCCGTGCTCCCGGCCGGAGGCATCCTGATACCAGCCCGTGAGGTCGCCATCGTCGTTGAGGCCGGTGAGGTGGGTTGCCAGCGTGCCGGGCACCGGCGCGTCGATGGTGGTGAACGCCGTAATCTGGCCGCCGCTGACGCCGGACAGCGAGGCCACGTAGCCGTGGTAGCCGGTGTTGTCGTGGTAAGTGCCCACTACGACGTTGGCGTTGTTGATGTCGCCGACGTCTGTCTGATTGGCGCCGGCGATACGGAAGATGGTGTAGCTCGAACCATCGAAGACGAAGCCGCCGTTGCCTCCTGTCCCTGGGTCGAGGGTATTGCCGACGATGAGCTGGCTGTCATTGATCCCGGTGGCCCCGGTGAACGTAGCGCCGGGGACATCGAGCAGCGTGAAGGTGCCGCTGATCCCCGGCAATCCCAGTCCCGGATCGAACCCGGACGGACTCCATCCGCTCAGCGCAAAACCATGACTGCCGAAGTTATTGTCCAAATAGCTGCCGACGATGGTGTTGTTGCCGTTCAGATTGGCGATCCCGTCGGCCGCCGAAAAACGCACGCCATTGACCGCATCCACGACGCGAATCCCGAGCATCGAACCGCCGCTCCACACGATGCCGTTGAAATTATTGGTGCCGACAACCAGCCCGGCGTCATTGATGCCATAGGCACCGAAGCCGCCGCTGACGGGAAAGGTCGGATTCGCCGGGCTCCCTGTGGGGTCAAGTTGAACGTAGTTTACCGCCGACGCCGTGTGGGCGAAGGGCCACTGCAAAGTGACGGCAGTCATTAGTAGTGCGGAGTGCGTTATATGATTAAGCATCATCGTCTGTATGTGCGATGAGCCGAGAACCACAACGCTATTCTAGTTGTTTCCCTCCTCGTCCCAAGCTGAGGGCTGAGGCACGCAAGCTGAGTGGCGGAAGCTCCGCTGTGTGGCCGTGGGCGGGAGCTGCTGCGCCGGCCGCCCGTCGCGGCAGCCTCGCGGCCCCGCCAACGTCTGTGCCCAAACTTTCAAGGGAGTAGCGGAAGTGCTGCGGGAGGGTCAAAGGCCCACTTTCATCTCAGCCTGGGGCCACGCCCCAGGGAGCGCGGACAAAGAGCGACGAGGGCTGTAAGCCCGATTCATCCCGGCGCAGATGCCGCCCGTCACCCCAACTCCGCCACCCGTCACTGGCGCACCCGTCACTGGCGCACCTGTCATGACCCCGCCGCCAGTCATGGCCTCCGCCGTGCCGCCGCCGA
>JANXWQ010000664.1 GCA_025351065.1 Chthoniobacter sp.
TGGTGGCCGCGCCGCGCGGAGTTCGAGCGACTCGCAATCGCGCCGAAGCTCTGGCGGATGAGCGGGCAGCGCCCGGTGAACCATCCGCAGCGCCGGCTCGCCGCGCTCGCGGAGATCGTCCGCCACTGGCCGAAAATCCGCGCGCTCCGTGACCACGGCGAGCCCGCGGCGATCCACGAATTCTTCGCCAAGCTCGGCGACGAGTACTGGGATTTCCACTACACCGTCAGCTCAAAGCCCGCCGCGAAACGCATGGCCCTCGTCGGCGAATCGCGCGTCACCGAAATGCTCGCCAACGTCTTCTTTCCCCTCGCCATCGCCGCCGATGAAACGCGCTGGACCGGCTTCAAAACCCTGCGCGCCCCGCTCACGAACCGGCGCGTGGAAGTCGCCGCGCTCCGCCTGTTCAGCGACAGCCCGCGCGCCGCCGAGTTCCTGAAATACGCCGCACTGCAACAAGGTCTGCTGCAAGTGTACGAGGACTTTTGCCTCCGCGATGTCTCCGACTGCGCGCACTGCCTTTTTCCGCAACAGCTCGTGAAGTGGTGAAGCAGTCGCCGGGTAAACCTTTTCGCCACTTGAACACCACACCCACCGAGACGAAACGGGAAGCCCCCATGCACCAGTCGCTTTCCCTCCGCCAGCAGGTCGCCGACATCGTCCAGACGACGCCGGTTTTCGACATCCACACGCATCTCTACGATCCCGCGTTCGGCGGGCTGCTGCTGTGGGGCCTCGACGAGCTGCTCACCTACCACTACCTCGTCGCCGAGGGCTTCCGGTATTTCGACCTGCCCTACGAAAAGTTCTGGGCGCTCTCGAAAACGCAGCAGGCCGACCTCATCTGGGACGCGCTTTTCATCCAGCACTCGCCGCTGTCCGAAGCCTGCCGCGGCGTGCTCACCGTGCTGCATGCGCTGGGGCTCGATGTGCAAAAGCGCGACCTGCCCGTGCTGCGCCGGCACTTTGCGAAATGGAACGTCGGCGACTTCACGACGAAGGCTCTGGAACTGGCGAACGTGCGCAAAGTCTGCATGACGAACTCGCCCTTCGACGACCTGGAGCGGCCCGTGTGGGAGCGCCGCTTCGTGCGCGACGAGCGCTTCACCGCTGCGCTGCGCATCGACCCGCTGCTCGTCGATTGGGAAAACACCGCGCCGAAGCTGCACGCGTGGGGCTACGACGTGCGCGCGGACTTTTCCGGCCAGACCTTCGGTGAAGTGCGCCGCTTTCTCGCCGACTGGACGCGGCGCATCGACGCCCAGTATTGCATGGTCTCGCTCACCCCGGACTTCGCCTTTCCCGCCGACACGCCGACCGCGCGGCTCATCGAGCACGCCATCCTGCCGCACGGGCGCGAGCATGGGCAGGCCTTCGCGCTGATGATCGGCGTGCAGCGCAACGTCAACCCGCAGCTCCGCCTCGCCGGCGACAGCGTGGGCCTGGCCGATGTCGGCGCGGTGGAAAATCTCTGCGCGCAATTTCCCGACAACAAATTCCTCTGCACCATGCTCGCGCTCGAAAACCAGCACGGGCTCTGCGTCGCCGCGCGCAAGTTTCGCAACCTGCACATCTTCGGCTGCTGGTGGTTCCTGAACAATCCGTCGCTCATCAAAGACATCACCCGCATGCGGCTCGAACTTCTAGGCCTCTCGATGACCCCGCAGCACAGCGACTGCCGCGTGCTCGACCAGCTCATCTACAAATGGAGCCACTCCCGCGCGATCATCGGCAAAGTCCTCGCGCGGAAATACGACGACCTCGCCGCCACCGGCTGGGTGCCGACCGGTGCGGAGATCGAGCGCGACGTGCGCGACCTTTTCGGCGGCGCGCTGGAGCGGTTTTTGAAAGGCTGAACGACCGGGAAAGGCACGGCACCTGTAGGGGAAGCTGCCAGCTTCCCCGTTTCTCGGCGGGCATCGAGGGAACCCAACGGGTTCCCCTACAGCCTACTTCCCCAGCGCATCCGCCGCCGCCTGCTGGAAAGCGCGGCGGACTTCGCTGGCATCGCTGTTCGGGAAATTCGCGCGCTGCACCATCAGCACATAAGCCACCCCGCGCACCGGATCGCACCACGCCTGCGTGCCCCACGCGCCGCCGTGGCCGAAGGTGCCGGGCGAGAGCATTGCGGCCACGCCCTCGTGCGGCGTGCGCAGGATGCAGGAGCCCATGCCCCAGCCGTAATTCGTGCCGTGGCCGTTTTGGAAAAAGCCCGTCGGCAGGTCGCCGGTCTGCGGCGTGGTGAGGAATTTCATCGCGTCGGCGCTGAGGTAGCGGCGGTCTGCGAGGGTGCCGCCGGCGAGGAGCATTTGGCAAAAACGCGCGTAGTCTGGCGCGGTCGAGAAAAGTCCGCCGTTGCCCTGCGGCGGGTGGTCGCGCGTCCCGAAGCCCTCGCGCGGCGGCACGGGTTCGAGCGCGCCGGTGTCCTTGTCTTTCGCGTAAGCGGTCACGAGCCGGGCGCGCTGTGATTCGGTCGGGTAAAATGTCGTGTCCTTCATTCCGAGCGGATCGAAAAGCTGCTGCTGAAGAAACTGATCGAACGTCATCCCGCTCACCGCCTCCACGATGCGCGCGGCGGCATTGATGCCGCTTTGCGTGTATTCCCATTTGGCACCCGGCTCATATTTCATCGGCGCGGCGAGCCAGAGCGGGACGAGATCGGCCAGCGTCTTCGCCTCCTTCGCCGCCAGGCCGCCCGCCTCGCCGAGGCCGGAAGTATGCGTGAGGCACTGCGCGATCGTGAGATTCGCCGGCTTGCCCGAGGGCGTTTTCAGATTTGCAAACTCCGGCAGATACTTCGCCACCGGATCGGTCACGTTGAGCTTACCCTCATCCTGCAGCATGAGAACGGCCGTGCCGGTAATTGGCTTCGTCATCGAGGCGATCCAGAAAAGCGTATCTGGCGTCATCGGCTTTTTCGCTGCCACGTCAGCGAGGCCGGTGCTCTCGAGGTGCAGCACCTTGTCCTTTGCGACGACCATCGTGATCGCCCCGGCGATTTCATTCTTCGCCACCAACTCCTGCATCGCCGTGCCGATGCCGGGGAGCGTCGGTTCATCGGCGAAAGTGGATCGCGCGAGGCAAAGAGCGGCAGTGAGAGTGAGAAATGCGGAGAGTCGGGAGAGGTTCATGGCGGGACTTCATAACGCGGTGCCTGTCTCATCGCCAGACAGCATTTGCTGGCCGTGGCGAAGGGCGGCCTGTATCGTC
>JANXWQ010000006.1 GCA_025351065.1 Chthoniobacter sp.
GGCGCGTGTTCGCACCTACCACCTCCGCCCATTTTCAGTCAGCGGTTTGCCCCGCCGTCCCATAGGCACCTCGCGGACTCGGTTTTCACTTCGTTCCGGTCGCAAAGCCTCCCGGAACTCCGTTCAGAATGACGGCAGGTGTTTGAACCGCTTCGCGAGAGGCCACGCGCCCGCTTACTGCTCTGTCGCCGCCGGCACCGGCGCGGCCTCCACGACCGGCGCGGGCGGCGGTGTGTCATTTCCCTTGGTCAGCTTCTGCTTCGCCGCCTCGATTTTGTCCGCGACCTTCTTGTTATCCTCAATCGCCAGCGACTTCTGCCACGCGCTCAGCGCCTCGGCGGTTTTGCCGAGTTTGAGGTAGGCTTCGCCGATGTGGTCGAGCACGGTGGCATCGTCCTTCTGCTCTTCGAGGAGCACGTTTTCCTGCGCGTGGAGCAGCTCCTTGAGCGCCCGGTCGAAGTCGCCTTCGCGGAAATAAAACCAGCCGAGACTGTCGAGGTATTCGCCTTTGTCGGGTTCCAGGGCGATGGCCTTTTTGATGAGGTCGCCGGCCTCGTCGAGGTGCTCGTTCCGGTCGGCCCACATGTAGCCGAGGTAGTTGTAGGACTGCGCGTTGTTCGCATCGAGTTCGATGCTGCGCTTGAGCAGTTCGGCGGCTTTGTCGAAAAGCCCGGCCTGCTCGGCGGCGGCGCCGTAGCTGAAGTAAAACTCGGCATTGAGCAGTTCTTCGCGGTTGGTTTCGGCGAGCGCCTGGGCGTCGGAAAAAGCGGCGAGCGCTTCGTTGTGGCGCTTCGCCTGGCTGAGGGCGATGCCGAGGAGGTAGCTGAGCGCGGGCCGGTCGGTGAATTTTTTCCGCGCAGCCTGGAGGATGTCGATGGCGCGGTCGTAGTGCGGCGGTTTGGAGCGGATGAGGAGCAGGGCGAGGCGCTCGTGGCTGGCCGGGTCGGCACCGTCGAGCCGCAGGCCGTTCTCGAAGTTGGCGAGCGCTTTGTCGAGGTTGGGATCGGGCTCCTTGCCGCTCCCGCCCGTTTCGACTTTTTGCAGGTAAAGCTCGCCGAGCAGCTCGTAGGTCTCAAAGCGCAGCGGGGTTGCTTTGACGATGTCTTCGAGCTGGCGGATGGCCTCGTCGCGCTGGTCGGTGACGAGGAAGCTGCGCGCGAGTTTGTCGCGCACGTTGTTCAACGGCGCGTCGTTGTCGTCCGGCTTGAGCGCGAGGATGGCGAGGTAGTAGGGGATGGCTTCCTTGACCTGTTTCGAGAGGACGAAGTAGTCGGCGACCTTCGTAAGAATCTGCGCGTCGCCTTTGGCGACCTCGGCTGCTTTGCGAAAAGTGGCGTTCATTTTCTCGAGCTGCGCGGGCTCGGCGGCGCCGTCCTCTTTCAGCCACAGGTGCTGCTGGAGTTCGCCGAGCTGCAGCCAGTATTTCGCCACGGTGCCGGCGGATTTCGCGGCGCGTTCGAGGAGCTGGTCGGCTTTCTTTTCCTGGCCGTTGGAGGAGTAAAGTTCGTACACCGCCTGGAGCGCGCCGAAGTTGTCCGGTGCGAGCGCCAGCGCCTGCTCGGCGTACTTCATGGCGAGGTCGGGCTTGTTCAGGTTCTTCGCGTAAAGCTGCGAGAGATAGACGCACGGCAGCGGTTCCTTGGGCGCGGCTTTGATGGCGTCCTTGAGCACCTGAATCGCCGCCGACGGATCATTCCGGCGCGCGAGTTCGTAGGCCACTTTGACGGCGAGCTCCGGGTTGCTGGGATCGAGTTCGAGCGCCTTGCGATAGCTCTCCAGCATCTTCTCCTGGTCGGAGTTTTCCTCGGCGACAAAGCCTTGCGCAAACGCGGCGAAAGCGTCCGCCTTTTTCTCATCCTCCACCCGCAGCGCGAGGTCCGGCGCGGGCGGGCGGGCGGGGGAGGGAAAAGCGTCGGCGTATTCCGGCTGGCTTTTACCCACGGGCGCGGCCAGCGGCGGCAGCTCGGTGGGCGCGGGTTTCGCGGGCGCGCGATGAGCAGGCGCGACGGCCACTGGCTCTTTCGCCGGAGCTTTCGGCCCGGGTGTGGAGGGCGCGGTTTTCTCGACCGGTTTTGCGGGCGTCTTAGCGCCGGGAGCAGGCTTGCCGCCTTGATCCGCGAGCAGCGGGGCAGACAAAAGCGTGAGCCCGACCACGATGGTCGAAACCCCTTGGGCAACCCTGACGGATCGGCACGGATTCATGCCGCGCACTCTAGGCTCTACGACTTGTAGCGCAAACGCTTCTTGTGGCGGTTTTCCTTCATCCGCTTCCGACGTTTGTGCTTGGCGATTTTGGCCTTCCGGCGCTTTTTGAGTGAACCCATGTGAGGTGTGTTTTTTCGTTAAGGGGCGGCGAGAGAATCATGGTTGCCCACTTGGCGCAACCGGAATTTTAAGAAGACTTCACTTCGGGGGAAAAACCAAACCTGCCGTCATCCTGAACGGAGTTTCGCCGTGGGCGCAGGCGGAGGCGAAACGCAGTGAAGGATCGCTGACAGAAAGGGGCGGAGGCGGAGGGAGGGAGGGAGGGACATTC
>JANXWQ010000050.1 GCA_025351065.1 Chthoniobacter sp.
GCTGCCACGCTTTCACGTCCGCCTCCGTGACCATGCCGGAGACTTTGCACAGCACGTTGGGCGCTTGCGCCAGCTCGCGGATTTGCTCGCGCCACGGCGAGAGCGTGCCCGCCTTGATCGGCGGCTTGGCGATGTGATCGAGCACGAAGGGCTGCTCGGGAAACCGCTTCACCACAGCGATCGCCGCCGGAAGCTGCCGCGGAACAACGAGGAGGTCGTAAGTCAGCTTGTGGGCCCGCAGTTCGCCGATGCCGCGCAGGAAATCCGCGCCGAGCATGAAGCCGTCGTCCGGCTCATCCTGCACCACATGCCGCACGCCGACGAAGCGCGGATGCCGCGCCAGCGCCGCCAGCTCCTCCCCCACCTTCGCCGCGCGCAAGTCCACCCAGCCCACCACGCCCTTGATGATCGCGTGATGCTCCGCCAGCTCCAGCAGCCACCGGCTTTCCTCCACCGTCTGCCGCGCCTGCACGGCGATGCAGCCGTCCAGCCCCGCCGCCGCGAGCAGCGGCGCGAGGTCGCCCGGCAGCCAGTCGCGATGCAGCGGGGTGCCTTGCGGAATCCACGGATACTGCGCCGCGTCGTAACGCCAGAAATGCTGGTGGGAGTCGAGTTTCATCGGGAGTGCTGCGGAAGCGTATAGCCTGTGGCGGAGGAGGAGGAAACTTCTTTCGCCAGCAAGGGGGAAAGCGGCGATGTGGAGCAGCGCCACGGCGATGTGGAGGAAAAGATCGCCGATGGCGAAGACCACATCGCCACTTTTCATCCCGACACCGGCGTTGTCGGGATGCACATCGCCGATGTTCACGAAGACCACGCCGCTATCGGGACCAACAACGCCACCGCGCATCTCCAGAGTGCCGGTGGGCATCAGCTTATCGGCGTTGTCGGCGTCCTCAGCGGCGTTGGGCACCGGGAGAGCGGCGCGGCGTGGGAGGTGTTTTTGACAAAGCACGCCCGCAGCGCAACTTGGGAGGTGCAGGCCGTTCCCATTCTCCCGGACACCACCGTTCCGGAGGCGAACCTGCCAAAAACCCAGCAAGAAAACCAAAATCTATGGCCAGAAAGACCGTCAAAGTCACCCAACCCATGAACATCGATGACACTGTCATCGCCTTTGAGAAGCTCATCCTGCGCAACGATGGCGTCCTCCCCGCCGTGCCGCAGAGCACCATCTACATCACCCTCGGCGCGCTCGTGGGGCTGAACGTGCCCACCATGAGCAGCGGGACCTCCGGGAGCACGGCCCCGCCCCCTCCCGGCACGCACAAAGTCCCCGAAGACATCGCCGCGCCCATGCGCGCCCTCTACCCGAGCCTGAAGCGCAACTACCTCGACTTCGTGGCCGTGCGCTCGCTCTTCGCCAGCACCACGAACAACCTCCAGGCGCAGCTCGGCTTTGCCGACGGCCAGTCGCTGGCCACCAACGGCACGGCGCGCAACCTCATCAACCGCGCGATCAAGGCCCTGCTCGGCGTCTTTGGCGGCTCGGAAAACGAGCTGGAGACCTACGGCGTGTCCGTCACCGTCGGCACCGCGAGCGGCCCGACTCCCACTCCGCCCGCCCCGTAGCCCGCCGGCGAAGACCACATCCGCGGGCCGGAGCCGGGCGACGGGCTCCGGCTTGCCCCTCTGGGAAAGAGGCGGGAGAACAGGCGTTTGCCAAAGCACGGCAGCGCGCATAAGCCAGCGCCCGCCCGCGCCCCTTTCATTCCCATGAAGCCCTTCCCCCAACCTGCCAAGACCCTCCTCCTCTCCATCACCCTCGCGGTGCGCCGGCGGCGTTAGACCTCGACGACGGCTTTGATGACGCCGCTCTCGGGTTTGAGCCAGGTGGGGAAGGCGGCGATCATGTCGTCGAAGCGGGCGTGGTGGGTGATCCAGGGCCGGGTGTCGATGCGGCCGTCTTCGATGAGCTGGATGATGCGGGCGAAGTCGCGGGAGAGGGCGTTGCGGCTGGCGAGGATGCTGAGCTCGCGGCGGTGCATGATGGGGGCGTGGAGGAAGGTGAGCTCCTGCTGGGTGATGCCGACATAGACGAGGCGGCCGCCGTAGGCGCAGTAGGCGAGGGCGGCGCTCATGGATTTGTGGCTGCCGGTGGCGTCGATGACGACATCGGCGAGCTGGCCGCCGGTGATTTCTTCGAGCGCTTTCAACTCCGAGCCGTCGCCGCGCGCGGTGATGGTGTGATCCACGCCCATCGTGGTCTTGCAGAAAGCGAGGCGCGCTTCGTTGATGTCGAGGACGATGGTTTTCGCGCCCGCCACTTTGGCAAACTCGACGGCGGAAAGACCGATGGGCCCCGCGCCGATGATGAGCACATGCTCGCCGGGCTGGAGGTGGCCGCGGTCAATGGCGTGGCAGCCGATGGCGAGGGTCTCGACGAGGGCGAGCTGGTCGTAGGAAAGCTGGCGGGAGATGTGGAGTTTGCGCGCGGGGAGGAGGTAGCGCTCGACCATGCCGCCGTCGCACATGACGCCGAGGGTCTTGTGCGCTTCGCAGCAGTTCGTGAGGCCGCGGCGGCAGGAGGAGCAGTGCTGGCAATTGAGGTACGGCTCGACGGAGCAGCGGTCGCCGGGCGCGACATTGGCGACGCCCTCGCCCACGGCGAGCACCTCGACGCCAAGCTCGTGGCCGGGGATGCGCGGGTAGCTGAAGAAGGGCATCTTGCCGAGATAGCCGCCGTAGTCCGTGCCGCAGATGCCGATGCGGTGGATGCGGACGAGCGCCTCGCCGGGGCCGGGCGCGGCGGGTTCGGGGATGTCGATCGGGCGGAAGTGGCCGGGCTTTTCGAGTTGGATGGCTTTCATTGGGAACGCGCAGCATGGCCGGAATGGACGCCGCTCGCAACCAAAGGAGCGGCGGTTTCCACCCGCCACCGCGCTTTTTCCCAGAATTTTTCCGCGCTGCGGGATAGTATCGGACACCATGTTCGACTTCCTCGCCCCCTCCCTCCACGACCATGCCCGGCTGTGCGGCGGCGGACGCACGCGCCG
>JANXWQ010000061.1 GCA_025351065.1 Chthoniobacter sp.
GCCGCGGCGCGAAACCCGCCGCCCGGCACGCCGCGAGCACGCCGTCGTGCGAACCCACGCCCTCGCGCCGCGCGAGCACCACGAGCGGCTCGTGCGCGAGCTGCCGCCACGCGAGCGTCTTGTGCCGCGCCAGCGGATGCGCGGGAGGCAGCACCGCACCGAGCCGTTCTTTGCGCAAAAGAATCGTGCGCAAGCCCGAGGCTTCGCGCGTGGAAACCGGACGCGTGAACGCGGCGGAGAGCCGGCCTTTCGCCAGCATCTCCCAGACGCGCTCGGGCGTGCGCTCCTCAAGGTGGATGGACACGAGCGGAAAGCGCCGCCGGTACTCCGCGAGCAGCCGCCCGAGAAAGGGCTGCGTCGGCGGCCCGATATAGCCGAGGCGCAGCTCGCCCTCCTCGCCCGCCGCGGTGCGTTTCACGCGGCGCATCGCCTCGTCCCAGCGCTCGAAAAGGATCGCCGTCTCGCGCAGCAAAACCTTCCCTGCGGGCGTGAGGCTCACGCTGCGGCGGTTCCGGTCGAGCAGGTTCGCGCCGAGCTCGGCCTCGATCTCCTGCACCGCCCGGCTCAGCGCCGGCTGCGCGATGCGCAGCCGCTCCGCCGCGCGCGAATAGCTCAGCCCCTCGGCGACGGCTTGGAAATAGCGGAGATGGCGGAGTTCCATATTCAGTAATAACGGATTGGCATCACAGTAATCGCGAGGTTCTATTTCTGTGACAAGCCTGCGGGCTGCTAACTTTAACTAATCCGCAGAACTCCACCGTCTTATGTCCCCACTCAAACTCGCCCTCGTCGCCGCGTTCAGCGCCGTCCTCTTCACCGGCTGCAACAAAAACTCCCAGCCCGCGGCGAAGACCGCCGACGGCCTGACCAAAATCAAAGTCGGCTACATCGGCATCACCTGCGAAGCCCCGATCTTCAGCGCCGTGGAGAACGGCTTTTTCAAGGACGAAGGTCTCGAGGTCGAGTTGGTGAAATGCGAGTGGAGCAAATACAAGGACGTGCTCGCGCTCGGCGGCTACGACGTCACGCACCACCTCATCATGTATTTTCTCAAGCCCATCGAGCAGGGCCTCGACGTGAAGATCACCGCGGGGATTCACAAGGGCTGCCTGCGCGTGCAGGGGCGGGTCGGCAGCGGGCCGCAGACGGTCGCGGACTTGCGCGGAAAAAAAATCGGCTGCCCCGGCATGGGTACGCCGCCGTTTATTTTCGCGAACCGCGTGCTCGGCGCGAACGCCATCGACGCGATGAAGGAAATCGAGTGGCGCGTTTTCCCCGCCGGCGAACTCGGGCTGGCGCTGGAAAAAGGCGAGATCGACGCCATCTGCGATTCCGAGCCGATCGGCACGCTGCTCCTCGCCGGCGGCAAAGTGCGCAACATCGCCGACCAGGCGAAGGACGCGCCTTACAGGGATGAATACTGCTGCGCGGTGATCGTGAACGGAAAATTCCTCGCCAAAAATCCCGTCGCTTCCGCCGCCGCCACGCGCGCGCTGCTCCGCGGCGCGAAGTGGGTCGAGGCGAATCCCCGCGCCGCCGCGCGCATGTCGGTGGAGAAAAAATACCTCGCCTCGAATCCCGAGCTGAACACCACGGCGATCGGTAACCTGAGCTACGTCCCGAGTGTTTCTGGGGGAGAAAAAGCCGTCGCTTCCGCCGCCGCGGAAATGAAGGCCGCCGGGATGCTCAGCCCGACGACTGATGTCGATGTGTTGGTCAAAAAAGCGTTCGCTCATCTCGATGGCGTCACCGACGAGTGGGTCGAGGCTTTGCAAGTGGACAAGATCGCCGACGGCCAGATTCCGCCCGACCAGGACCGGCGGCTCGCCCTCGAGCTTTCCACCATCGGCTCGCCGTTCACCATTGCCACCTGCTGCGCGCCTGCTTCCAAAGTCGCCGGAGCCAAAGCGCCCTCATCCGTCGCCGCAAAGTGAACGCCGCTCCACCTGCTCCCACTCCCACAGCGACTGGTCCCAATGCGCCGGCGCGCGCGGCTGCGCCAACGGCTGAGCGGCTGCGCTGGCGCACGCTCCTCGCCCTTCCGATCGCCGCTGCGCTCGCGCTCGCGCTGCATTTTTTCATTTCGAGAAAAGAGCCGCCAGTCGCCGGATTCGCGGGCTTTTCCAAACTCATGCCGTGGGTGGAAAACCACGCTTACTTCATTTTTTTGAGCGCCGTTCTGGCCGCTTCGCTCGTCGCGGCGGCGCTCCAGCACGCGTGGCCGGGCTTGCGCCGATGGCTGCGCGACATGGCTCCCATCCTCGCCGCCGCCTTCGTCCTGCTCAGCGTTTGGGAAATCATCACCGTCGGCTTGCACCTGCTCCCGATGCCCTACTTCCCCGGCCCCGCGGGCGTCCTGCAAAGCCTCGTCAGCGACCGCGCGCTCGTCTTCGACAGCACCTGGCATTCGCTGCTGCTGCTCATCGGCGGCTACACCCTCGGCGTGCTTTCCGGCGTCGTCACCGGCGTGTGCATCGGCTGGTTCGAGCCGGCGCGCTACTGGGGCATGCCGGTGCTGAAAGTCGTGGGCCCGATTCCCGCGACGGCGTGGATTCCGCTCGCCCTCGTGGTCTCGCCGAACGCGATGTTTTCCGCCACGGCACTCATCGCGCTCGCCGTCTGGTTCCCGGTCACGATGCTCACCGCGTCCGGCATTTCCAACACCCGCGCCTCGTATCTCGATGTCGCGCGCACGCTCGGCGCGAGCCGTTCGTATCTCATCTTCCGCGTCGCCATCCCGGCGGCGATGCCGAACATTTTCATCGGCCTCTTCATGGGCCTCGGCGCGTCCTTCCTCACGCTCGTCGTCGCGGAAACGGTCGGCGTAAAATCAGGGCTTGGCTGGTATCTGAGCTGGGCTCAAGGCTGGGCGGAATACGGCAAAGTCTATGGCGCGCTCGTCATCATGGCCGCGTTTTTTTCCACGATCATGACCGCGCTTTTCCGGGTGCGCGACCGCGTGCTCGTCTGGCAGAAAGGCACCATCAAATGGTAGCCGCCGAAGGCTCCGTGCTGCGGGTGCGCGAGATGAGAAAATCCTTTCCGAAACCCGACAACGCCGAAGTCCGCACGCATGCGCTGGACACCATTTCGCTGTCCGTCGCCGCGGGTGAACTCGTCTCCTTCCTCGGCCCCAGCGGCTGCGGCAAATCCACGCTGCTGCGCCTCCTCACCGGCCTCGACACGCCGGACTCCGGCGAGCTGTGGGTCGGCGACGAACCCATCACCGCGCCCAGCGCCGAGCGCGGCCTCGTCTTCCAAGACCCGAATCTTTTCCCATGGCTCACGGTCCGCGGCAACATCGAGGCCGGCCTCGTCGCACGCGGCGTGCTCCGTGAAAAGCGCAGCGAGGTGGACGACTTCATGCGCCTCGTCGGCTTGGAAAGTTTCGCCAACGCCTTTCCCCATCATCTTTCCGGCGGCATGGCCCAGCGCGTGGCCCTCGCCCGCGCGCTCATCAACCATCCCAAAGTCCTGCTCCTCGACGAGCCGCTCGGCGCGCTCGACGCCTTCACCCGCATGCGCATGCAGGACGAAGTGCTCCGCCTCTGGCAGGCCCGCCGCACCACCATGCTGCTCGTCACCCACGACATCGACGAAGCGATCTACATGAGCGACCGCATCGTCCTGATGACCCCACGCCCCGGCCGCATCGAGCGCATCATCGAAGTCGCCCTCGACCGTCCGCGCCAGCGCAACAGCCCCGAGTTTCTCAACCTGCGCGGCGACATCCTCGAACTCCTCCACTTCGCCGGCGACGCGCACTAAGGCTGCGTCTGCGACGCGTGCTGTAGGGGAAGCTGACAGCGTCCCGTATAGCGCGCGAGTGCGGGGGAAAATTACATCTGCACCCAGCGAATTAGCAGTGCGGTCAGCACGCCACCGGCGGCGAGTTCGAGCGAAGTCTGGAGGGCGATCGAGTGCAGATCGACTTTGGGGCGGTGGAAGTGGGGGAGCTTCATAGTGAGTGCTGACTTTAGCATCGCCCGTGCCGGGACGTGCCGTGGATTTTTTACAAAATCTCTGCCTCGTCCGGGAACCCGGAATCCTGCCGGATCGAGTCCAGCCGGCGGCGCATGCCGCGCGCGGATTCGGGCCGGTTCACGGCCCGCATCACCGAGACTACGAGCACCGGCAGCGCGAGCAGCGCGCCGATGGAAATCATCGTTGTCGCCGTGGTTTTTTGCGCGGGCCGGCCCAGCTTGCCGGCGAGAAAAAGGCCGATGCCGCAGCCCACGGCGGTTTGCGTGATCGCGAGGAGACTGGTCTGAATGGGCGCGGATGACTTCGGCATACGCCGCGCAATATGCAGAGCGACCGCCAAAAGAAAACCCAAAAGAAGCCGCCCCGCGCCACCTGACCGACGCAGCGCTAAATCGCCTCAACGCTGGCCAATGCCGAGTCCAACCTGAATCCGGACACCGCTACGATGTTCGCATCCCGAGCACCCGCGCCCGCCAGGGCGGACTCCTCCTGCACGTCGCGCACCCGCTGCTGAATCTTCGGGGCTGGCGAAGCACTGCTCCATCTCATCCCAGAGCGGCACCCGCTGCTCCCAGCCCACGCAGATGATGCTCGGCGTCTCCTCCTTCTTCTTGCGGAGCTTGAAAAGGCCCGCAGCCTCCGCATCCAGGAGCTTGCTCAAGGTCTCCTCCACCGCTTCTCTCACCACTCTGTCCAGCCCGACCAAAAGGGCCGGAGCATGCGAACACACGCCGCGCATTCCACACGCGAACCGATTTCGTCGCGCGGAACGCCATCTGATCTCCGTGCCTAACAAGGATGTTGTTTTCAAGAAGCGCATCGAGCATTGCGTCGATGTTAAGGACGATACACCTTGACTTACAAACCTCGCGTAGTTTTGGAGCTAATGTAGCAGAGTCAAAATAGCGCGTCCCCTGCTGGACAAGTTCTTTGCAGAAACATCCCAACACGAACGTGCACTCCTCAACTTCAGGTTTATTACTTAAAAACGAGAAACTGCTGTGGTCCGTGAAGAGCACAAACAAAATTGCCTTCAAGAGTTTGCTTTTATTTAGAAGTATCTCGTTATAGCTGCTGTCCAAGACCCGCAAGAGAGTATAGCAATTGAGTGGGGTGCGGTGGAGATTGATGGACTCCATGTGTTCAGCCACGCCCGACAGCAGGACATCTTCTGTTCCAATGTGTTTAGTTGCGTTGCAGTTCGCGACCAATTGCCGCATAGAGCCTTTGCTCAGAGCTTGGAGATGAAGAAGTTCAAAGTTCCTATTGAGTTTGGACAGATTCCCCGTGACATCGAGTAACAGAGGGTCTTCAGCGAGAATAACTAGAGGCAGAGCTGGGCACTTAGAGGCGATATTCTTGACCATTGTTAGGTGGGCGAAATTGCCGACATTCCAACTATCCAGAACGATACAGTTGAGTTCAGCTAGCTGTTGGTCGTAATGCAGAAGCTCCTCTTCGATAAAATCGGATATTTTCCTACCTTTTGTCTGT
>JANXWQ010000089.1 GCA_025351065.1 Chthoniobacter sp.
GCGGCGGCGAGGACGAGGGCGAGAAGGGCGGTGGTATTTTTCATGCGGCGTGGGTTTTGGAAAACGCGGCGGAGACTGCCGCTGCCGCGCGCGGCAAACCAAGGACGGGAGCGTAACTTTACCGCGGCGAATCCGGCGGAATGGCGGCGAATGCGGACGCGCCGATGACTTGTCTGAATTTTGCGCAAACCCGCGTCACAACCGGGTCACGTTTGCGCGCAAATTTGCGGCCATTGCGCGACGGCGAGAGAGGGTTTGCGCCCGCGTCCGGCCCGCCGTCCTTCGTTGGCGGCCGCGCGAGTCTAGTGGTCCAGCGCCGCGGCCACCGCGCCGAGCATGCGGCTTTGCCAGACCATGAGCGGGTGCAGCGCGATGGGCAGGCGCACGTTGCGCGCCTGCGCGATGACGGAGCTGCGCGGCGGGACGATGATGGCGTCGAAAGGCGTCCAAAAGCTGGTGAAATCAAGCTGCGCGAGCTGGGCGGCGTCGGCGTTGAGATCGCGGAGAAAGGCGCTGCCGGGGCGCATCTGGCGGCAGCCGGCATTGGGCAGGAGGTAGGCGATGAGCGTGCCGTGGTGCGGGGTGGAAAGGGTGACGTAGCGCTGCACGCGCGCGAGCCCGCCGAGGCGCTGGAGGTAGTAGCGGGTGACGAGGCCGCCCATGCTGAAAGCGACGAGGTCGATCTTTGCGCCGGGCGCGTAATTTTCGCCGATGAAATCCGCGACCTGGCCCGCGAGCACGTCGAGCCCTTTCTGCCCCCAGCTCGGGCGCAGGCTCATGGTGCGCGCGTCCCAGCCCTGGCCGCGGAGGTAGCGCGCCATCGGCTCCATTTTGCGCGCGTCGTCCTTGATGCCGTGGACGAGCAGCACGGGATTGCGCGGGGTGGTGGGGGTCGCGTTCACGCGGGGAGAAAACACCGCGGCGAGCGCGAGGGCGAGCGTGGAAAGCAGGCGCGTCATGCGTGGAGATTGCGGTAGTGCCGCACCTCGAATTCCGCGTGCCGCAGCGGCGTGTCGATCAGCTCCCAGCTTTCCTCGAACGGCGGAAAAAATGTGTCCCCCACGACCTCGCGCGCGACGACGGTGAGGTAGAGGTCGGTGCAGCGCGGCAGCAGTTGCGCGTAAATTTCCGCGCCGCCGATGACGAAGATTTCGCGCGGCTTGAAATGGTTCGCCGACAGCGCGGCGAGGTCGGGCAGCACGGTCGCGCCTTCGATTTTTTCCGCGCGCCGCGAGAGCACGAGGTTCGTGCGGTCGGGCAGCGGCTGGCCGAGCGAGGCAAAGGTCTTGCGCCCCATGAGCACGACGTGGCCGGTGGTGAGCCGCTTGAACCATTTGAAATCCTCGGGCAGATGCCACGGGATTTGGCCGTCGCGTCCGATCACGCGGTTGAGGGACATGGCGGCGACGGCCTTCATCGGGGAAAATCCGAAATCCGAAATCCGAAATCCGAAACAAACGCAGCCAAGGAATGGAAATGGGGGAAACAAATTGGGCGCGCGCGTTCCCTTCCTGTTTCAAAATTTCTCATTATTCGGATTTGTTTCGGATTTCGATATTCGGATTTCGAATTTCCGTCCTCAGACGGCGATCGCCGCTTTGATCGACGGGTGCGCGTCGTAACCGGTCAGCGTGAAGTCTTCAAAACGAAAGGTGTGAATGTCACGGATGGCGGGGTTCAGCGTCATTGTCGGCAGCGGGCGAAAGTCGCGAGTGAGCTGCTCGCGGGCCTGGTCGAGGTGGTTCGCGTAGAGGTGCAGGTCGCCGAAGGTGTGGACGAAATCGCCGGGCGTGAGGCCGGTGACTTGCGCGACCATCATGGTGAGGAGCGCGTAGCTGGCGATGTTGAACGGGACGCCGAGGAAGAGGTCGGCGCTGCGCTGGTAGAGCTGGCAGCTCAGGCGTCCGTCGAGGACGAAGAACTGAAACAACGCATGGCACGGCGGGAGCGCCATCTGCGGGATTTCGCCGGGGTTCCACGCGCTGACGATGAGGCGGCGGGAGTCGGGGTTCGTTTTGATTTGCGAAATCACGTCGTCGATTTGGTGCATCGAGCGCCCGTCCGCCGTGCGCCAGTCGCACCACTGCGCACCATAGACGCGGCCGAGGTCGCCGTCCGGGCGCGCCCATTCGTCCCAGATGGTCACGCCGTTTTCGCGCAGGTAGCGGACGTTCGTTTCGCCCGCGAGGAACCAGAGCAGCTCGTGGATGATCGAGCGCAGGTGGAGCTTCTTCGTGGTGAGCAGCGGAAAGCCCGCGCTGAGATCGAAGCGCGCCTGCGCGCCGAAGACCGAGTAGGTGCCAGTGCCGGTGCGGTCGGGTTTGAAGCGTCCGTGGTCGAGGACGAGGCGGAGCAGATCGTGGTAGGCGCGCATGAGCAGCGCGGAGCATGGCGGAGGCGCGCGGCGGGAGGCAAGCGGGGCGGCGTAAAAATGGTGCGCGGGCAATTTTGCGCGGCGCGCGGATTTCCGCTCGCCGGGGAAAAAAGATTGCCGCACTTTGCCGCCGACATTCTTCCCATGCCGCCCGGACCCGACCCCGAACCAACCCCCGAACCGACCGGCCCACCGCCGCCACCACGCCCGCCGCGTCCGCCGAATCCGCAAAGCCGTCCGCCCATGCGCCGTGCCCTGCCGCCGCGGCCACCGCAGCAGCCGAAGCACCGGCATCACCGCGGCAAGGCGAACCGTGCGCGCATCGGCCTCGGCATCATGTACACCGCTTTCGTCCTGATCCAGTTTCTGTGGCTCGACGCCATCCCGACGGAGCGGCGCAATCTCGTCATGGCGAATATCATCAGCTCCGTCATTTGGTACACCGCCCTGCTCATCGCCATCGCCATGCGCAAGTCGTGGGCGCGCTTGATCCTCCTCTTCCTGCAGGCTCTGAGCGTGGTCGCCTGCCTGATTCTCATCCCGGATATTTTGGATATGCCCGGTGTGCTCACCATCCTTCTCATCACCACGGCGTTCTACGCGATCAGCTTCGGCTGGCTGCTCTACTCGCGCGATGTCCGCCGTCTGGTCGGGCGCAATTACGAGTAAGCCCGAGCGCCCTTTCGCGGTTTGCCGCGCGGAGTTCTGTGCTATGTCCTCCGCGCCCCGATGCCACTCAAAGACACCCAGAACGAACCCGACGACCGCCGCATCGCCATCGACCGCGTGGGCGTGCGTGCG
>JANXWQ010000096.1 GCA_025351065.1 Chthoniobacter sp.
CCACGGTGCTGCTCGCGCTGTGGGCGCACACGTTTGGCGCGGGACTGCGCGGGGCGTCGCTGCCGTGGTTTTTTTTGAGCGGGGTGATTGGCTTCGGGCTGGGCGACATGGCGCTGTTTGGCGCGCTGCCGCGCATCGGGCCGCGGCTGGCGATCCTGCTCACGCAATGCCTCGCCGCACCCATCGCCGCAGTGACGGAATGGGCGTGGCTCGGCACGACGCTGCGGCCGGTGGATCTGGCGTGCGCGGCGATAATTCTCGCGGGCGTGGCGGTCGCGCTCGCGCCGGATCGCGGGGCGCAGGTGGAGCGGCGCACGTTTTGGATCGGCGCGCTGTTTGGCGTCGGCTCGGCGATGGGCCAGGCCTTTGGCGCGGTCGTCAGCCGGAAGGCGAACGATGTCGCCGCGCTCACGCATTTCCCCATCGACGGCGGAACCGCGGCCTACCAGCGCGCCATCGGCGGCGTGCTGCTCACGGTGCTGGCATTTTGGCTCATGCGAAAATCGCGCGCGGCGGACGATGCGGTGCGTCCGCCGGGGAGCTGGCGGGCGGCGTGGCCCTTCGTGGTGGCCAATGCGCTCGCCGGGCCAGCCATCGGCGTGGGCTGCTATCAGTGGGCCTTGCAGACGACGAAGAGCGGCCTCGTGCTGCCGATCATCGCCACGTCGCCGCTTGTCACCATCGTGCTCGCGTTCTTTTTCGACGGCCTCCGCCCGACACGGCGCGCAGTGCTAGGCGGCCTCGTCGCCGTCGGTGGCGCGGTGGCGCTGAAGCTGGCGCAAGCGGGAAATTGACTTGCTTAATGGCCGCGGAAGGCGCGTGCTTTTCGGCCTATGAAAATGTTCCTCGCCAAACTCACAGGATCGTTCGCGATCTTCGCCCTCACCAGCACCCTCGCTTTCGCCAAACCCGGCTGGACAGACGACTACGACAAGGGGCTCGCGCAGGCGAAGACCGAAAAGAAAATGTCGCTGCTCGACTTCACCGGCTCCGACTGGTGCGGGTGGTGCATGAAGCTCGACAAGGAGGTTTTTTCCGAAAAGGAATTCAAGGACTACGCAAAGGCGAACCTCGTGCTCATCGAACTCGACTACCCGCAGCAGAAACGGTTGCCAAAGCACACCAAAGACCAGAATGAAAAGCTCAAGTCGGAATACAAGATCACGGGCTATCCGACGATCATGGTGCTGGATGCCGAGGGCAAGCAGATCGGCCAGCTTGGCTACATGGAAGGCGGGCCGAAGGCGTTCATCGCCGCGCTCGACAAGCTGAAGGCTAAGTAACCGCGTGGAGATTTTCTTGAACAACCACGCTGCCACCAGCGTCTGTTTGGACCTATGAAAACACTCCTCGCCAAACTCACCGGCACCCTCGCGGTGCTCGCCCTCGCCTCCACCCTCGCTCTGGCCAAAGACGGCTGGTCCGAGGACTACGACAAAGGCCTCGCGCAGGCCAAGGCGGACAAGAAACTCGTGCTGCTCGACTTCACCGGCTCGGACTGGTGCGGGTGGTGCATCAAGCTGGACAAGGAAGTTTTTTCGCAGGCGGAGTTCGCCGAATACGCGAAGAAGAATCTCGTGCTCGTGGAGCTGGATTTTCCGCAGAGCAAGGAACAGTCGAAAGAACTCAAAGCGCAGAATGCGAAGCTTCAGGGTGAGTTCAAAATCAACGGCTACCCGACGATCATCGTGCTGAACTCCGAGGGGAAAAAGGTCGGCGAACTCGGCTACCAGCCGGGTGGGCCGAAGGCGTTCATCGCGGAGCTGGACAAGCTGAAAGGCAAGTAGCGGCGAGCGATCATCCGCAGTTTTCTGCGAGGCGGCCCAGCGACAGCGGGGCCGCCTCGTCGGTTTTAGGACCTCGGAAAAAAAACGTTCCAGCGCCGCGCGTCTGCAGGGAAGCTGGCAGCTTCCCCCTACAGATGCGCGGAGCCGCGAGCTAGGCCAATTCCTCCGCCGGATACGTCCAGATTTCGCTCAGCGTCGGGTGGTAGTGCGGGACGCGCGCGAGGTCGCCCGCCGTCGCGCGGAAGTGCATGGCGACGGCGATTTCGTGGATCAACTCGGACGCCTCCGGCCCGACGCACGCCGCGCCGAAGATGCGCCGCGTGTCGCGCGCGACGATGAGTTTCACAAAGCCGTCCGTCTCGCCATGCACCATCGCCTTGCCGCAGTCGGCGAAGAGATACTTTGCCGCGGTGAAAGCGATTCCCTGCTCCGCACATTCGCGCTCGGTGAGACCGACGCTGGCGACCTGCGGGTGCGTGAAGGCGGCGAAGAGTTTGAGCGCGTAGTCGATGGATTCCATCTCGCCGCCGAGTTTGCCGAGCAGGCGCGCGGCGTTGCGCGCGGCGAGTTCGCCCTGCTGGATGGCGAGGTGGACGACTTCGTGCGGCCCGCAGACATCGCCCGCGGCAAAGAGGTGCGCCGCGCCGCATTGCTGCTGCGCGTTGGTGGCGATGTGCGATTTGCCGACGGAAACGGCGGCGCGTTCGAGCGCGAGCCCGGCGAGGTTCGGCTTCCGACCGAGGGCGCAGAGGATTTCATCCGCCTCCACGAAGTCCTCCCGTCCATCGTGCGTGAACTCCACGCGCTTCATTTCCTCCACGCGCCGCACGCGGCGCAGCGCAGTGTCGCGGATGATGCGAATCCCGCGCTTTTCCATCGCCTCCACGAGCGCGTCCGCCACGTCGGCGTCCGTTTCCTTGAGCACCTGGGCGCTGCGCTGGATGACCGTCACGCGCGCGCCGACACCGGCGTAAAAGCTCGCCAACTCCAGCGCGATCGCCCCTCCGCCGAGGACGATGACCGACTCGGGAATCGTGTCCGCATCGAGCACGTCATCGCTCGTCACGTAGCCCGTTTCCGCGAGGCCGGGAATTTCCACGCTATGAATCTTCGAGCCCGTGGCGATGAGAAAAGTGCGCCCTTCCAGCACGCGCAAACCATCCTCCCGCAGCCGCACCTCGACATGCCGCGCATCCGTGAAACTCGCCATCCCGCGAATGAACTCGAACCGCCCGTCCTCCAACTGCCCGCGCCGGTAGTCCGCAAACTCGCCGATCAGCCGCCGCTTCCGCGCACGGATCGCCGCGCCATCCGCCACGAGATATTCCGCGCGCAACCCGAACTCCCCCGCGGCGCGGATTGCCTCCGCGCGATGCCCGCTTTCCAGCAGCGTCTTGCTCGGCATGCACCCCCGCAAAATGCACAGCCCGCCCACCTCCGCACCACCCTCGATGACCGCGACGCGCAGCCCCAGCCCCGCCGCCGTCGCCGCGCCCGCGTAACCCGCGCTACCGCCGCCGATCACGATGAAATCGTAGGTGTCTGTCATAGCGGCAGCTTTCCGCATTCCGGCGCAATCTGCGAGCCGCTTCGTGGCCGACTCGCGGCGGTGCGCCGCAAATTCGCTGATCCATTTCCGCGCCGGATTGCGCATGAAGGGGCATGAATCCAACGCCGTCCATGAATCCGCCTCCCCCACCGCCGCGCCCGCGCCCGCATGCCGCGCCGCCGCCGCCGAATCGCGCCGCCGCCGTCTTCCACTCCGCGCTGGCGTGTCCGGCGGAAGAGCGAGCAGCTTTTCTGGAAAGTGCCTGCGACCGCGATGCCTTGCTGCTCGCGGAGGCGCAGGCGCTGCTCGCGGCGCATGCGGCGGCGGGGGATTTTATGCAAGCGGACGCGCCGCTTCCGCCCGAGGTCGTGGCCGAGCTGGCGCGGCTGAAGCCGGAGGAGGCGGGCGAGCGCATCGGGCCGTATAAACTGCTCGAGCAGATTGGCGTGGGCGGCTTCGGGGTCGTGTGGATGGCCGAGCAGGAGCAGCCGGTGCGGCGCCGTGTGGCGCTGAAGATCCTCAAGCTGGGCATGATGGACTCGAAGGAGGTCATCGCGCGCTTCGAGCAGGAGCGGCAGGCGCGGGCGATGATGGATCACGCGAACATCGCGAAGGTTTTCGACGCCGGCGCGACGCAGTGGGGCCGACCGTTTTTCGTCATGGAACTCGTGCGCGGCGTGAAGATCACGGACTACTGCAACGAGCAGCAGCTTTCCACGGAGCAGCGGCTCGGCCTTTTCATCCGCGTCTGCCAGGCGGTGCAGCACGCGCATCAAAAAGGGATCATTCATCGCGACGTCAAGCCGTCGAACATCCTCGTGACGGTCAACGACGGCGAGGCCGTGCCGAAGGTCATCGACTTCGGCGTGGCGAAGGCAACGCAGGGGCGGCTCACGGACGGAACGTTGTTTACCGAGTTCGAGCAGGATGAGCCGGTGAGCGCCACACCGCCGAGCGCGATCTACCAGTTCCGAAAATTCGCGCAACGCAACCGGGCGGCACTGGGGGTGGCGGCGGTCATCGCTGCTGTGCTGGTCGCTGCGACACTGGTGAGCACCTGGCTGGCGGTGCGCGCCATGCGGGCCGAGAAGCGGACAGCCGCCGAGCGCGACGCGAAGGAACTGGCCCGTCAGGATGCGGAAGCCATCTTGAATTTCCTGTGCGTAGTTTTCCAAAGCCCCGACCCGGCCCGCAACGGACGTACCATCACCGTTGCTGAGACCCTCGACACCGCTGCGAAGAAACTGGACACCGACCTCGCCAATCAGCCCTACCGTCGAGCCAAGCTGCAGTGGACATTGGGCGACACCTACTCGGCCCTCGGCCTAAACCGGCAAGCCCTTTCGCTACGAGAGAAGGTGCAGGACTACTGCCTCGCCACCTCTGGCGCGGAGCACCCCGACACGCTCAGGGCAACGCAGAATCTGGCGAACAGCCGCGCCGTCGCCGGATGACGAACTGCTCGCCGTCCACGAAGCCCTCGACGCCCTCGCCATGCATGACGCGCGCAAGGCGGAGCTGGTGAAGCTGCGTTACTTCGCCGGCCTCACCATCGACGAAGCCGCTGACGTGCTCGGCATTTCCGCACCGACGGCCAACCGCGACTGGGCCTACGCCCGCGCATGGCTTTTCCGCGACGTCAGCGAGCGGCGATGACGGCGTGGAAAACCGTTTTGCAGTTTACGGCGGGAGCTTCGCCGGATCGACGGCGTAGAGGTGGTAAAAGATGCGGTTGCCGGCGGCGGGGGGCGTCGCGACTTCGCGGAGAAAGGGCGGCGCATCGTGCGGACGCTCGGCGAGAATGAGCGCGAGCGGAGTCGCGGGCGGCGCGATGCCGAGGAGCGCGGCGGAGGTGCCGGTCATGCGCCCGGCGTCGTCCGCGAGCACCCAGGCGACGCGGCGTTTTTTCAGGATGGCAGCGGCGTCCTCGGGTTTTTCGGCGAGGTAAAAGCGCGCGGTTTCGACGATGCCGGGAAGGCTTTGGTGCGAACTGCCCGCGACGCCGGGATGGCCGGTCCAGTAGGCGATGGAGGGAGATTGCCACCACGGCGCGAGGAAGGCAGCGGCGGGATCGCCGGTGATGGCGCTGACGGTTTCGCGGAGCGCGGTGCGTTCCGCGCGCTGCACGGCCTGGCGGCGCTCGGCTTCATCGTCGGGAAAAAGGCGCGCGTCCCAATCCTGCGCCATGGGATAAAGCGAAACGATGAACCCCGGCCACGCGATCCACGCCCGGCGCATGACGGCAAGCTGCCACGGGAGCGACATGGCGAAGACGAGCGCGAAGAAATATCCCCAGCGCAACTGCCAGCAGGTCAGCCCGAACGTTACCAGCAGCAGCCCGAGCAGAAAGGCCGCGGGCCGGTACGCCGGATGAGCGCTGCCCGCCGTCCGGGCGGCTTTCGCTTTCAGCCAAAGCGCGACGCCGAGCGCGACAGGCGCGAGCGCAACGGCCCATCCGCACCAACGCCAGAGCAGCGGAGTCGTGAGGTCGAGGTGCGCGAGTTCGCCGATGCTGTGGCTCCAATTTGCAAAATACGCGCGCATGGCGGCGTCGGGCAGCGCGACGCGCCAGCCGTCGATGAGCAGCGCCGCGCCGTAGATCGCGATGGCGACGGCCCACCCGCCCCAGCGTTCGCGCCAGCGGAACTGCTCGCGATCCAGCACGGCGATGAGCGCGAAAATCACGCCGAACAAAATGAGCGGCTCGTAGAGCGAAACCCACATCGCGAGGCCGCCCGCGGTGCCGCCGATGAGCGACCATTTCGCGATGTGGCGGTTCGGCGGACGCGCGTTTTTTTCCCACTCGCGCACCGTCTGCATGAGCCGCACTTCCGCGCCGATGATGATCGCGAGCAGCAGCATCAGGAGCGACTGATGATCGGGCCGCCCAAGCGCACCGCCATGCACCGCGATGGGCGAGACGGCGAAAAAAATCGGCGCGGCCAGCGCCAGGTGCCGCGCGACCAGCGACGAATGACGCGCCGCCGACCACGCCCAAGCCGCCAGCCAGCCGCAGGTGAGCGCGCCGAGCAGCGGCGAAATGAGCGCGCCGGAAAGATCGAGCGTCTGCCCGCGCAGCACACTCGTGCCGCCGGGATCGGCGATGCGCACGGCCCAATCCGCGAGCCCTTTTCCCGCCACGATGAGCCAGTCGAGTGGCGCGGTCGTGTGCGGGGTGATGCCGTCGGGCCAGTTCTCGAAATCGTGATGCCGGATGACGAGCGGACCGCCCTCGGCGATCGCCGCGGCGCGGGTCATGCGCGAGTAGCAGTCGGGATCGACAAAGTAGATGCGCCCGGCGA
>JANXWQ010000098.1 GCA_025351065.1 Chthoniobacter sp.
CACATCGTCGCCAGCATGGTCTGCTTCGTGGACGGCAAGCCCGCGAATCATCTCTACCGGCGGTTCCGCATCCGCACGGTCGATGGGCAGGATGACTTCGCGAGCATGGCGGAGGTCGTTCGCCGCAGATACGCGCGCGTCCTCATCGAAGCGCGCGCAACCCACGGAGACGCCGCCGAGTTCTCGCAGGAAACCGCCCCTGAAGCCCTGACCCGGCTCTCAACGCTCAACTCAAAACTCTCAACCCTCCCCAACCTCGTCATCGTCGATGGCGGCAAAGGCCAGCTCTCCTCCGCGTGCCGCGAGCTGCAGCAGCTCGGGCTGCACGAGCTGCCGATCATCGGCCTGGCGAAAGAGTTCGAGGAAATCCACCGCCCCGGCCACGCGCAGCCGCTCCTCCTCCCGCACGACTGCGGCGCGCTGAAAATGCTCCAGCGCATCCGCGACGAAGCCCACCGCTTTGCGAACGGCTACCACCAGCTCCTGATGAAACGCCGCATCGCCGAGAGCCTGCTCGACGACTGCCCCGGCGTCTCCGAGCCGCGGAAAAAACTGCTCCTGAAAAAATTCGGCAGCGTCGCCCGCCTCCGCCGCGCCAGCGTCGAGGAGATCGCTGCAACCGACGGCATCAGCGCGAAGCTCGCGCAACAGATCGCCACCTTCCTCGCCGAGCGCGCGTGAGTGAGCACGCGGCCGCGCGCTCCGGGGAGCACACGCGTCCCGCGAAAGCCCGCGATGGCGGGACGCCCTCGCCAGCACGCGGGACGCGCGCGCTCCCCGGCCGCGGCTGCGCCGCCCGTCCCCGCGATCACCGCCGCCCGCCGAGCCACTCCACGGCCCACGCGCAGAGCGCCGTGGTGTCGGCAATGTGCGCGAGCGGTTTCTCCGGCTCGCACACGCCGTAGCCGCGGCCGTAGGCGGTGCCGTTCACGATGCACGCGTTCGTCCCGCATTCCGCGATCTGCTGCGCCGCTTTCGCCGCCACGTCGGTCGGCGAGCCATCCAGCTCGTACTTCCAGCCCACGATTTTCGCCTTGGGAAAAAGCTCGCGCAACTCGTGGATGACCTTGCCCGACGGCACGAGCTGCAGCGTCACCGCGCCGGCGCGGCTGGAGATTTTCTTCTGCCCGTCGCGCGCCCAGAAAATCTTGAAGTCCGCCAGCGCGGCCGCGTGAAACACCGCACCCACTTCCTCGCGCGCCGGAAGCGTCTCGAGCTGCGTGGCCAGGTCGTCGTTGGTGGAAAAGGTCACGACCTTGGCCGGCGCGGCGCACTCCTTGGTCGTCGAGGTCACGCCTTTGAAGCACACCACCTCATGCCCCGCGGCGGCCAGCGTACGGGCGAGGCGGCTGCCCATCTGCCCGGTGGAAAAATTCGTGATGCGACGCACTTCGTCGATGGGTTCGTAGCTCGGCCCGCAGGTGACGATGATTTTCATCCGCCCAAACTGCCACGCCACCCGCTTGCGCGTCGAGGCCCGCGTGCCCATGCTCCGCGCATGGACCGCCCCGCCGCCATCGCCGCAATCCGCACCGCCTGCCACGCCCTCGCCGCCGGCGTGACCAGCATCCATCCCCTGCTCCCCGCACTCGCCGACGAGCCGATCAAAGCCGAGATCGTGAAGGCGCTCTACGAGCTGACGAAGAATGTCGAGGTCGTGAAAAAACAGATCATGCGCCTCGAAAAACGCGACGACAGCGCGCTGCTATAGCCAGCAACCGAATCCCCGCGCCCCGCGGCCCGGCCGTTCTATTTCGAGCCGGACTTGAACGCCCCGCGCCGCGCTCCTACCCTCCGCCCATGTCCGAAACCTTGACCCCGATGATGGCTCAGTACCAAGGCATCCGGCGGTCGCTGCCTGCGGACACGCTGCTGCTGTTCCGGCTGGGCGATTTCTACGAGATGTTTTTCGAGGATGCGAAAGAGGCGTCCGCCATCCTCAATGTCGCGCTGACGAAACGGAACCTCGTGCCGATGTGCGGCATCCCGCATCACGCGGCGGACAACTACGTGCGCCGGCTCATCAAGGCCGGCAAACGCGTGGCCATCTGCGACCAGGTCGGCGAGCCGGTGAAAGGGCAGATCGTGCAGCGCGAAGTCACGCACATCGTCAGCCCCGGCAGCGTCTCCGACCTGCACCTGCTGGATGCGAAACGGAACAACTTTCTCGCCGCGATCTACGCCGGGGTGAAAGGCGGGTTCGGGTTCGCTTTCGTCGATCTCACCACCGGCGATTTCCGCCTCACCGAACTCGCCGACGACGCCGCGCTCGCCGATGAACTCGCCCGCGTGCAGCCCGCTGAAGTGCTCGTGGCCGAGGAGCAGGCCGCGCAGTTCCGCGAGGTGCGCGGGCTCGTCGCGCGCGACGGCTACACCTTTCTGCCCGAGCAGGCGCAGTTCACTTTGCGCGAGCATTTCAAAGTGCAGTCGCTCGACGGCTTCGGCTGCGACGCCATGCCCGCGGCCATCGGCGCGGCGGGCGCGATCGTGCATTATTTGAAAACCGAGTTGCGGCGCTCGCTCGGCCACATCACGCGGCTCGCGGTCTATCGGACTTCGCAATTCATGGTGCTCGACGCGGCGACGCAGGCGAATCTCGAACTCGTCAAAGCCCGCGGCGGTGGTCGCGACACCTCGCTCCTCGGCGCACTCGACCGCACGGTGACACCGATGGGCGCACGCAAACTGCGCGACTGGATTTTGCACCCGCTCTGCGACCTGTCGCCGCTGAACGCCCGCCAGCAAATGATCGCCGACCTGCTCGCCGAGCCCTTCCTCCTCGGCAACCTGCGCGAAAC
>JANXWQ010000101.1 GCA_025351065.1 Chthoniobacter sp.
GAACAGAAGTTTCTTGCCGGTCATGCCCCACATGTACCCAAACAGCGCCCGCAGCCCGGCGTACTTCTGCCACTCGTCGCCGGCGCACTTGTCCCACAGAGGCCCCTTGCCGTGAACCACTTCGTCGTGGCTGAGCGGTAGGACGAAGCTCTCTGTGAACGCATAGAGCAGACCAAACGTGAGGTCGTGATGGTGGTATTGGCGGTGGATCGATTCCTTCGAGAAGTACTCGAGCGTGTCGTGCATCCAGCCCATGTTCCACTTGAAGCCGAAGCCGAGGCCGCCGGCATCGACGGGGCGCGACACGGCCGGCCACGCCGTCGATTCCTCGGCGATCATCAGGACCCCCGGATTGCGAGAGTGCACTTCCGTGTTCAGCTCGCGGAGGAACTGCACCGCAGCGAGGTTCTCGCGGCCGCCATACTCGTTCGGCACCCACTCGCCCGACTCGCGGGAGTAGTCGAGGTACAGCATCGAGGCGACCGCATCGACGCGCAGCCCGTCGACATGGAACTCCTCCAGCCAGAACAGCGCGTTGGCGATGAGGAAGTTGCGTACTTCGTTACGGCCAAAGTTGAAAATCAAAGTACCCCAGTCCATATGCTCGCCGAGCCGCGGGTCGGCATGCTCGTAGAGATCGGTGCCGTCGAATTCCGCGAGGCCGTGGACGTCTTTCGGGAAATGGCCGGGCACCCAGTCGAGAATCACGCCGATGCCCGCCTGATGGCAGCGATCCACGAAATAACGGAACTCATCCGGGTTTCCAAAGCGCGAGGTCGGCGCGAAATAACCGGTGACCTGATAGCCCCACGAGCCCTCGAACGGATGCTCGGCGACGGGCATCAGTTCGAGATGGGTGTAGCCCATTTCGATGACGTAGGGCAGCAGCGTGTCGGCGAGTTCGCGGTAGCTGAGGAAGCGGTTGCCCTCGTCGGGCTTGCGCTGCCACGAACCGAGATGCACCTCGTAAATGCTCATCGGCTCGCGATGCCACTCCTTCGTCTTCCGCGCTTCGAGCCACGCCGCGTCGTTCCAGGCGTAGCGTTTCAGGTCGAAGACGAGCGACGAGGTCGCCGTGCCGTGCTGGCCGAAAAAGGCGAACGGATCGCTTTTCAAAACGATCGCGCCGTGCGCCTGCTTGACCTCGAATTTGTAATGCGCGCCCTCACCGACAGCGGGCAGGAAAATCTCCCACACGCCGCAGCCGAGCAGCTTGCGCATCGGATTGCGCCGCCCGTCCCAGCCGTTGAATTCGCCGACCACGCTCACGCGCTGCGCATTCGGCGCCCAGACGTGAAACGCGGTGCCGCGCACGCCGCCGACCTCGGTGAGGTGCGCGCCGAGCTTGTCGTAGAGCCGCCAGTGCTGGCCCTCGGCGAAAAGATGCAGGTCGAGCTGGCCGAGCAAAATGCCGACGGCATACGGATCGAATTCCGTCCACGCCTGGCCGTCGTGGCCGGTGAAATCCAGCACGTAGGCGAAACGCTCCTGCGCGCCCTCCAGCACCGCCTCGAAAAAACCGTCGGGATGGATTTGCAGCGCGGGAAAAACTGCCCCGGTCGCGACGTTGCGCACCGACACCACGCGGGCGTCCGGGCGGAAGACCCGCACCACCAGTTGCTCTCCGGCCTGATGCATGCCGAGCACGGCGAACGGATCGCCGTGGTAAGCGCCGACGATGGCGTGAACGGCACCGTCTTCAATCGTGGGTGCGGAGGCGATGATTTTCATAGGCATTGGGGACTGGCGGCAGCTTGGTTTTCCGCGAGCAGCGGCGCGAGGAAATTGCGATAGACCGCCGGCCATGCGTACTGATGCCGCACCTGGTTGCGCGCCTGCCACGAGTCGAGAGTGCCGAGGCGCGCGGCGATTTTCAGCGCGATGTGCGCGGGCTGCGCGTCGAGATCGAAGTGCGTGACGCCATGCGCGAGCAACGCATCGAGCGGCTCGATGGCCGCGCAGAAAATCGGCAGCCGGTGCAGCGCGGCTTCGAGCACCGGCAGCCCGAAACCTTCCTGCCGGCTCGGAAAAAACAGCGCGTCGGCGAGCGCGAAAAGGCTGGCGAGATCGCGCTCATCCACCGGCGTCTCCTCGTGCAGAAACAGCGCGCTGCCCTCCAGCCCCAGCTCCGCGCGCAGCGCCAGCAGCTCGCTCGCGTAATCGCGCGAGACTTCGTTGTGCGTGTCCGGTGCGCCCGTCACCACGTACGCGCACGAGCGGCCCGCCGCCGTAAGCGCCGCAGTCACGCGCAGGCCCAGCTCCACATTTTTCCGCCGCAGCAGCCGCGTCGGGTGCAGCAGCACAATCTCGCGCTCCAGCAGATGATGCTGCCGCGCCAGCGCCGCCACCGGCTCGGTCAGCCCGAGCAGCCGCGAGGGATCGAGGCCGTTGGAAATCACGCGGCATTGCGCGCCCGTGAGTTTTTCCCACTGCCGCCGCCGCAAATCCGACACTGCCACGTAGCCGTAGCGCGGATGCGCCCGGCTCAGCAGCGGCCACGGCGCTTCCGTGCGTTCCGCGGCGTCGTAGTCGGGATTGCACGCCGCGATGTCGTGCACCCACGCCACGAACCGCACTCCCGTCAGCCGCTCCGCCACCCGCCACAGCGCCGCCGTGAGCGCGAGGTGAAAGGGCATCGTCGTGACGTTGTGCATGAAAACCACGTCCTGATTCGCGAGCCATTCCTCAAGTGCGCGGGCCAGTTCCGCCGTGTCGTGCGCATCCGGCAGCAGCCGCACGCGGATGCGCGGGTCGCTGCTCGCGCCCCGGTCGCAGATCACCGTGACCTCATGCCCGTGCTCGGCAAAAAGCCGCGCGTGCTCCGCGATCACGATCTCCACGCCGCCGATCACGGGTGCGTAGGTGTAGTGGACGATCGCGATTTTCAACGCCGTCCGGTGTGGCCCGCCCGCTGCTCCCTTCGCAAGCATGAAATACCTCTTCCTCCTCGCCGCCGTCGCCGTGGTTTATTTCGTCCTCGCGCGAAACTCGCCGGTCACCGCGGTGACGGAAGCCGTCACCGCCAGCGAAGCCGCGCCGCTCACCACCGGCCCGCGCGAACCCGCGCGGCCCGCCGCCACCAGCGCGCTCAAAGCCCCGCTCGACCGCACCCACGCCGTGCTGGAGCAGGTCAGGCAGCGCAACGGGGTGGGAGAGTTTTAGCAGCCGCTACTTCACAAACTCCCCAAAAATCCGGTTCGCCTCCTCCAGCGTTTCCTTGCTCCCCACGTCGAACCACGTCCCCGGCACGCGCCACGTCTGCACCGGCGTGCGCTGGTAGAGCCATTGCACGAAACGGCCCGGCTGATCCGGGTTGTTGCCCGCGGCGAGATACGTGGGGATCATCGCCACCGTCGCCGCCGGGTAGTAGTAGAGCGCGATGCCGATGAGCGTGCTTTTCGGCTCCGCCGGCTTTTCCTCAAAGCTCGTGATTTCACCCGCCGCGTTGATCGCCACGACGCCGTATTTTTTCGCCTCGTCGAGCGAACCCACGTCGTAGAGCCCGAGCACCGGCTGCCCTTTTTCGCGGCAAAATTTCCCGAATTCACCGAGCGACTGGTTAAAAAGATTGTCGCCCGCGACCACGATGAGGTCGCTCTGGTCGAGGCCCGCGCGCGCGATGCACAGATTGATGTCGCCGATGGCCCCGAGCTTGTCCGCATCGCCCGTCGAGCCGTCATTGATGATCTCAAATGCCAGCTTCGCGTGCGTCTGATTGTAGCCGTCCGCCCACGCCTGGAAGTCCGCGGCGAACTTGCTGTTCGTGACGACATACACTTTTTCGATCCCGTCGATGGGCGCGAGGTTGTCGATCACCCATTCCATCATCGGCTGGCCCGCGACTGCGAGCAGCGGCTTGGCTTTCGTGAGGGTGAGCGGATAAAGGCGCGTGGCGTAACCGGCGGCGAGGATCAGAATGTTCATGCGCGCGGGTTTTTGCCGGGTGGGGAGTGAAAGTGGAAGTGGAAAGTGGCGGTGGAAAAACTTCTTGAGCCCGCCGCCGCTCGCGCTACTCTCCCGCCCGCTTTCCCCGCACGGGAGGCCGCGGACGAGTAGCTCAATTGGCAGAGCAAGCGACTCTTAATCGCTAGGTTCTGGGTTCGATTCCCAGCTCGTCCACCACTTTTAAAAGGCTGGCCAAGGATTGGCGGGCGGTTTGCAGGTCAAAACGACTCCGCGAGTGCGGGCTCAGAGCGCGAAGGACCGGGCCGGCAACGTCGAGCGGAACGCCCACGAAATCACGGTCGCCGGCAAACCGCGGCAGGTCGTGGCGGAGTAACGCGGCTCACGAGCCGCTGCCTCACGGCGCAAAAATCAGCACAAGCTCGGAATGCGACATTGACCGACTTTTCCAGAAAGTAAGACTTTGCGTTATGAGTGTGAAATCAAAGCCCGATTCCGTCTGCTTCGCGACCTATGGCCAGGTTGTCATTCCCGCGTGGCTGCGGCGCGAGTTCCAAATCGAGAATGGCACGCGCGCCGTCATCCAATCCACCC
>JANXWQ010000126.1 GCA_025351065.1 Chthoniobacter sp.
GCACATGCAAAGGCGGCGGCAACACCCTCGACTTCGTGGCGCGCAAGGAAGGCGTCACGGTGCGCGAGGCCGCGCTGAAAATCAGCGAGTGGTTCAAGCTCCCGCTTGGGGAAAAGCCCGGTGCGGAAGACGAACGCAAAGAACCGCAGGCGGAGAAACCGAAGGCGGAAGCGAAGTCTAGGCCAAAGCCGGACGCGAACGCATCCGACACCGGGCCGAACAAACCGCTCGGCTTCGCGTTGCAGAACCTCGACACCGCGCATCCGTATCTCACGGAACGCGGATTGAGCGAAGCGACCATCGCCGAGTTTGGCGTGGGCTATTGCGGCAAAGGCAGCATGACCGGGCGTGTCGTCATTCCGATTCACAATGGAGACGGCCAGCTTGTCGCCTACGCGGGGCGTTGGCCGGGCGAGCCGCCGGAGGACACGCCGAAATACAAATTGCCCGCCGGTTTTCGGAAGGCGCAGGAGCTTTTCAATCTCCACCGCGCGCTCCGCGAATCGGAAGAAGCACCGCTCGTCATCGTTGAAGGATTCTTCGATTGTCTCGCGCTGTGGCAGCACGGCATCCGGCGCGTTGTCACGCTCATGGGCAGTTCGCTTTCGCCGCAGCAGGAGGAGTGGATTGCATTAGCAGTGAATCCGCAGAGCCGAATCGTGCTCATGCTCGACGAAGATGATGCGGGCCGCGAAGCGCGGGTGAAAATCACTCCGCGGCTGGCGGCGCACTGCTATGTCCGAACCGTCCGCTTTGAGCACGAGGGCCAGCAGCCCGACTCGCTTACTGCGGAACAGCTCGACACATTGCGAAGCGAAGGAGGTGCGCCGTGTTGACCGACTTTCAGCGCAGCGCACTCGCGCTCTTGCGGGAGCACAATTGCCATTGGCTCGCTAAGTGTGCGGAGGAAGCATGGAACGAAGGCCGTCGCACCTACATGGACGACCGCGTGCGCTGTCCGCGCTGGCTTCGCAGGATGTTCAACAAGGCGAATGACGAAGCCCAAAAGGAGGCAGAGCCATGACCCAGCTTGAACTCTTAGCCTGGAGACGGCCCCGTGTGCGCAAGCGCCGGGTGCCGTGCGAATGGCGCATCGTGTCCGTGCGTGAAGTGCTCACGCCCGAGTCGATGTTGCATTGCGAGACGCCGGAGGCTGCCGCGAGATACTGGCAGGCCAACGTCGCCACCGCGCCGCACTTCAATCCCGATTGCGAATGCTTCGCCGTCCTCATGCTCAACGTGAAGCGGCGCATCCGCGGACATCACATCGTCTCGATTGGTTCGCTAACCGAGGCGATGGCTCACCCGCGCGAAGTTTTTCGCGCGGCAGTCATTGGCGCGGCGCACGGCATTGTGCTCATGCACAATCACCCGAGCGGCGACCCGGAACCATCCGACGCTGATGTTCGCATGACGAAACGGCTTGCGGATGCGGGCCTCCTCCTCGGCATCGAAGTCCTTGACCATGTAATCATCGGCCATGGACGGCATTCGTCCCTTCGAGCAGCGGGCATCCTCTAAACCCGCACAGACCCCGACTAGCGCAAGTTGGCCGGGTTCTTTTAATTCCGCGCGACCGCGTATCCCGGAGCCCAGACCGAAAGGCATCTTGCATCGTCCGGGCCGCTCGCTACAAACCGCGCCTTTAGCACGCAGGTTTCCCATCGTTTATGAGCGCACAGCTTTCCACGGAACTGCCGACGAACCTTCGTCGGCGCGGCGAAATCGTCGGCATTATCTGCGGTATCCTCGCCTTTCCGTTCGCATTTTCTGGCGGGGACTTGGGCGCAATGCTCCCCGCCGGCCCGACAGGAGTAATTTTGCCAATCGTCTTTGCGAGCATGCTTGCGGGAATCATTGCCTGTGCCTTCGGTCGTAGTGCCGGGGAGGCGCCCGCAGGTTTTGCTCCCCGTGTCGGCATTCGTGGTGCGCTGGTCGCAACGCTGGCGGGTGGCGCACTAACGGTCTTAGCCGCGACCTTGCACGCTTTCGGCATCGGGCAACCCGCCGAGAACGGCGGTTGGCTCACGCTCTCCGCGCTCGTGCTCCCGCGCAGTCGCCCGAATCAGGTTCTCGTCATTACTTTGCTCGGCATCCCACCCGCGATTTTCTTCGGCATGGCGGGCGCGTTCATCACGGCGATGCTCCGCAATCCGCCGCCTTCATCCGGCGCGAGCGGTGCAGGCTCGGCGTCTCAATCGCGCCCGGCACGGAGCGCGCTTTTCGCCGTCGTCCTCGTGCTTTCCGCCATCGGATATTTGTCACCGTTCGCCGTTCCGCTTCGCCCGAAACCGAAGCCAATAGT
>JANXWQ010000155.1 GCA_025351065.1 Chthoniobacter sp.
GGTGCAAGGCTCAGCGCCTGCCCGCGCCGACGTGGAAATCCGACGACAGCGGCGTGACGCTGACGTTCTTCGCCGGCTCACGTGACTCCACGATCCCGCTTAATCTGCGGCAGAAGAAGCTGCTCAAGGAACTCCGCGCGGGTGCCACAGTGAAGGCCGCCGACTACTACGGTCGCTTCGCCGTGAGCGAACGGCAGGGCCGCCGCGACCTCGGCGATTTGGTAAAGGCCGGCTGGCTCACTCGCGAAGGCGAAGGCCCCTCGACGCAATTCCGCCGGACGGAATCGCCATGGGCGGGATGACGAATCCGGCCAAACCCGGCCACACGGAATCACACGGAATCACACGGAATCACACGGAGTCACACGGAATCACAACCGGCCAAACCCGGCCAAACTAGGCCATTCCAAATGGGGCGCATCACCCCGGCGGAGACGAATCCCCGCCGGGGGTTTGTTTCCTCCTCTCAAGCTGCGAGCGCGTAACGACGGAAGAAGCCGTTCAGCTCCTCCACTTCGCCGACGGCATCGCCTGGCTCGTTGAGCGCATCGAGCCTCGGCAGCTCGGCTTCAATGAAACGCGTGAGTGCTTCGACCGGCGGCGCGACGGCCAGATCTTCGCCGGCTCGCTTGCGCGCGACGAGTTCAGCGAGCGCGGCGCGCACGGCGGCTTCGTCGAGCACGCTCTCCACGAGTTGCGCGAAGCGCATCGGCACCTGACCGACTTTGCCCTTTGCCGTGGCGACGGAGCGCGGTATTTTGCCGCCATGAATGTCGAGGAACTCAAAGCCGAAGCCGCCAAGCTCCCGCCGAATGATCGTTTTGCGCTCGCGGAGTGGATCGAGCAGAACGAGGACATCCGCGGGTTGCGCCGTGCGGCGCTCGTTCGGGAGATTCAAATCGGACTCGATCAGCTTGATCGCGGGGAGAGCGTCGAGTGCAAGGACGATGCGCAGTTGCGCTCGTTCTTCGACGGCGTGAAGGCCCGCGGACGTGAGATGCTCGGTGCGCGGAAAAATTCCGCGGCGTGAGCCTCTATCGCATCGCGCGTGCGGCGCAGGGTGACCTCGACGAAATCTGGTGCCACATCGGTTCGTTCGACGTGCGTGCTGCCGACCGCTGGCTCGATGCGGTCGAGCGGCGATTCAAGCTTATCGCAATACATCCGAAGGCGGGACAAGCACGCCCCGATCTCGCTCCGGAACTTCGTTTTCTGCCGGTCGGCAACTACCTCATTTTCTATCGGCCAATCGAAAACGGGGTGGAGATCGCGCGCGTGATCCACGGCGCTCGCGATTACGGGCCGGAGTTTTTCTGACGCTCCGCCTTTGCTCAAGGAATGACCCCGCCGGTGCTGCCGGATTGCAGACACCGACGGGGCTGCTTCCTCCTCTCAAGCTGCGAGCGCGTAGCGGCGGAGGAAACCGTTCAGCTCCTCCACCTCGCCCGCGGCATCGTCCGGCTCGTTGAGCGCTTCGAGCCTTGGCAATTCGACCTCAATGAAGGGCGAGAGCGTTTCGATCTGCGGGGCGACCGCCAGTTCATCGCCGGCCTGCTTGCGCGCGACGAGTTCAGCGAGCGCGGCGCGCACGTCGGATTCGTCGAGCACGCCCTCCACGAGTTGCGCGAAGAGCATCGGCACTTGGCCGCGCTGGCGCTCGATCCAGCGGCAGGCGAGCAGCGGACGGAAGACGTAGAGATACTTCTTCAGGCTCACTTCCTCGCGACTGCGCAGGTAGTCGGGCCAGTTCACCAGAATGCGCGGTTGAATTACCTTGTGCGCTGCGCGCCGCTTGAATTGCCTTGCGCGCCATGCCTGCCAAGAAGTCTGCCCAGCCGGCCAAGCCCGAGTCTCCCTCCAAGCTGATTGACGCGAGAATCAAGGAACTGCCCGGCTGGCGGGGCGAGGTGCTCTCGCGGATGCGCCGCCTTATCCAGCAGGCCGACCCCGAAGTGATCGAGGAGTGGAAGTGGAGAGGGGTTCCGGTGTGGTCCCACGATGGGATGATCTGCACCGGCGAGACCTACCAGAACGTCGTGAAACTTACCTTTGCCAAGGGAGCCTCGCTCCAGGATCCAGCAGGTCTTTTCAACGCCAGCCTCGAAGGCAACGCGAGGCGCGCCATTGACCTCCATGAGGGAGACGAGATCGACGAGAGGGCCTTCCAGTCCCTCGTCCGCGCCGCCGCGGCCCTGAACGCGTCCAAGGCTAAACCCGAGGGGACGGCCAGCAAAGGCGAGCGATCCACCGCCATCAGGGGCAAGGGTCCCTCGGGGGCCGTCAAGCCGAAGCTCCTCTCAGGCGGCAATCCTCAGATCGCGAAGGCCGACGGCGACGCCCCGGTGCAGGCTTACATCGCGGCCATGCCCGGCTGGAAAAGCGACCTCGGGCGCCGCCTCGACGCGCTCGTCGTGCGCACCGTCCCCGGTGTGCGCAAGGCGGTCAAATGGAACTCGCCCTTCTACGGATTCGAGGGCCAGGGCTTTTTCCTCGGGCTCCATTGCTTCACGAAATACATCAAGTTGGCTTTCTTCCGCGGCACGTCTTTGCGTCCTGTCCCGCCCATCGAGTCCAAGCAAAAGGAAGCGCGCTACTTTCACATTCACGAGGACGACCCGCTCGACGAGGAGCTCGTGGCGAGTTGGATTAGGCAGGCCTCGGAGCTGCCCGGCTGGATCCCGTAGCGCCGGCCTGAAGCTGCCGGCGGATCGGCCCGTGCCCGGCCTCGGGCCGGGGGGCCACTGTGACCTTGGACGCGGATTCCTTCCAGTGGCTTGCGAAGGGTGCTTTGCGGAGATCGAGGCCCGCTATCCATGAGCGGCACGGCAACCCCCGCCGTGGGCTCACGCATGGCCATTTCTTGATGACCGGACAGGCACTAATTATACCATCTTTCTAAATTAAGATGACACCTGTGTTTTGTGCGAAGCGTTTAGTTGAACCTGCAACCAGTCCCGGCCAATCAAGCTGAGGACAGCGCTTGGATCATCCCAAAACCTCCGCAGAGTCGCCTTCATCCCGGCGC
>JANXWQ010000179.1 GCA_025351065.1 Chthoniobacter sp.
ACTTCCAGCTTCGACCAGATGGCGTCAGTGATGATTTTTCGCACGGGATGTTTGAGCATCCCAAGCTTCAATCACTCTCGGGAAAAATAGTACACCCTATAATTCGTGAACACTGCCTAACTCTCCCAGTGGCTCGAAAAGATGAGTCCGGTCACCAGTCTCGATTACGGAAAATCCTTTTCTCACGCGCACTCTGCTTCCGGGGTTCGCGGAACTTCAAGCGAAGCTCTCCGGCGGCACGGACAGCACGCAGATAGTCTCCGAAATGCGTGACGGGCGATGATCTATTTTGACGCCTGCTACATCGCGAAATTTTATCTCGCCGAGCCTGACAGCGCGAACGTCATCGCCTTTGCCAAAGGCAATCCAAACATCGGCTGCCTGCTGATCGGCAAGGCGGAAGTCATCGCCGTGTTTCATCGAAAGCTGCGAGAGAGCGTCGTGGATGTCAGCGGCTTTCAACTGCTGTGCGAGCAGTTCGAGGCCGATTGCGCCAGCGGCCTGTGGCAATGGCGTGCGGTGGATGACGCGCTGCTCGCATCTTCCGCACGGCGAGTCCGCGGACTTTCAGCCACGACTTTTCTCCGCGCTGCCGATGGGCTGCACCTCGCTTGCGCGGCTGAGGAAGGATGCACGGCGATCCATACCAGCGACCACCACATGATCGCCGCCGCGCCTGCATTTGGATTGCAGGCGGTGACGCTGTGAAGGTCGGCGGCACCATCATTTCCAGCCGCCGCGTTTCACCGCCCGCGCGGGCGGCAACACTCGGTCAGCGGCCCTTGTCCTTGTCTTTGTCCTTCTCCTTGTCACCGCGCGGAGCTTGCTGTTGGGCGGCTTGCGCGGCCTGGGCGGCCTGTTGCTGGGCGGCGCGCTGCGCTTCCGCCTGCTGACGCGCGGCTTGTTCGCGCTGGGCGTCCATGGCGCGGTGCTGCTGCTCGACGGCCTGCTGCTTCGCCGCGTCCTGAGCCGCGCGCTGCTGTTCGAGTTGCTGCGCGCGGGCGCGTTCTGCGGCTTGCTGTTTGGCGGCCTCTTGCGCGGCGCGCTGCTGATCCATTTGCTGCTGCTTGCGCTGCTCGGCGATCTGCTCCTGCTGCTGGCGCTGGCGCTCCTGCCCCTGCGCTTCCATCTGCTGGCGTTTCAGGTCGGCTTGTTTCGCGGCCTCAGCCTGGCGCTGGAGGTCGGATTGGCGCTGGACTTCGAGTTGCTTTTGCTGGGCTGCCGCGGCTTTGGCGTCGGCTTCGCGCTGGCGGTTCATTCGTTCCTGATCCGTCTGCAGTTTTTCGCGCTCTGCCTGCACGGCGCGCTTCTGCTGCTGGGCTTGCATCTTTTCCTTTCCAGCATTTTCCGCGGCGGCATCCGCCGCTTGTTTCTGCCGCATCGAGGCGGCGTTGGCGTCGGCCTCGCGCTGGCGGGCGAGACGCTCCTGCTCGGCTTTGACTTTTTCCATTTCCGCCTGCGACGCGCGGAGTTTTTCGGAATCCATTTTCTGCTGCTGGGCATTCCCCTGCTCGCGCGCGGCGGCCTGCTTTTCGCGGACGGCGGCGGCACCGGATTCCGCATCGCGCTGACGCGCCATCCGCTCCTGCTCGGCCCTGAGCTTGTCCGCCTCGGCCTGCACGCCGCGGAGTTTTTCCGCGTCCATTTTTTGCTGCTGGATGTTCGCCTGTTCGCGCGCGGCCCTGGCCGCTTCGGCGGCGGCCTGCGCCTGCGCGGCGGCGGGATCCACGCCGGGCGGATGGAAGCCGCCGACGGGCGCGTCCTTCATCGGCTTCGGTCCGCGGCCTTCGCGCGGCTCGACCGCCACGGGGACCGTGACGGGCACGTCCGGCGGCACGACGACCACCGGATTCGGCGCGTTCTCGCGGCCCATTTTCGGCTGCCCGGTTTTTCCGGCGCGCGGGTCGATGACATTCCCCTGCCCCGGCGGCGTCAGGACGGGATTCGTCACGGCATCCTGATTGGACGGCTTCAGCGGCCCGCCGGTCACCGCGGGCGGAGTGTTCACATCGCCATTTTTTCCGCGCCCATTTTCGCGCTCCGTGCGCGCCACGCCGCGCGGATCGACCGGCTGCGCCGCGCCGGGAGATACAGTCGCGCTGCCGTCCTTCATCGGCTTGGCCGTGTCGATCACTGCATTCGCGGGCGGCCCCGGCACCACGGGATTGCCCGTGATCGCCGGCGGCTGCCGGTCGCCTTTGCCGCGCCCGCCTTGGCCGGTGAAGACCGGCGACACCGCGCCCGGATCGGCCTGCGCGGGCACCATTTTCAAATCCGCCGCGACCACCGCTTTCGCCGGCGCGGTGTAGGGCGTGAGCCCCTTCGTTTCGCGCTGAAATCGCTGCCGCAAATCATCGCGCACTTTCCCGTCTGTCACGCCCGCCCAGCCATTCGCCACTTTGTCCGCGCCGAAAACTTTCTTCACCTTGTCTTTCAAAAACGCCGGCTGCTCCGGCGGCGCGACGATCGGCGCATTGACGATGAGCTG
>JANXWQ010000219.1 GCA_025351065.1 Chthoniobacter sp.
CCTCGGGCGGCGCGCTTTTCTCGACGCGCTCGGCTTTGAGCACGGCGATGCGGCGGCCGTTTTCGATGGGGAAGGTGGCGGTGCCGGTGACTTTGATCCACGTCATCTCGGGCAGGCCGGGCGGGGTGTCGCTCTCGACGAGCGTGGCCACGGGCCGAGCGTCGGCGGCGCAGCAGGTCATAAACATGCGGACGGCTTTGAAGCGTTTGCCGTTGGCGTTGTTGGCGGCGTCGGGCATGAGCTGGGCGACGAGGACGACGGCTTTGCCCTCGAAGTCTTTGCGGAGGGCGTTGTCCTGCGCGGCGTAGAGGAGGTCGAGGACTTCGGCGACGATGCGACCGTCGGGCGTGCGGGTGAGGTAGTCCGGCGCGGCGGGCGGTTGGTTCGCAGCAGGCGCGGGTGCGCTCAGGCTGTCGCCGTTGGTCGGCAGCGGGAGGTCGGACACGGTGAGCGGCGCATCTTTCACCGCAGACGAAGGGCGCAGACCGGTGGCGTCGTCGATGATGCCGCGGTTGAGCATGGCGCTCAGGCCGAAGCCGTCGGGGGAAAACATCGCCGCCGCGGTGACGGGAACGAGCAGGATGAGGAAGGTGAGGATTTTCCCCGCGGCGGAGCGCGAGAGGCCGTGCCCACATTCGGCGGAGGAGCAGCAGTCGGCGTCGGCGGGGAAGAGGAGGAAGACGAGCGCCATCGCGGCCATGACGAGGCCGGCGACGAGGACGCAGGGGCGGAAGGTCGGATGCAGGAACGCCTGGATGCGTCCGCTAAAATAAAAATAGAGCAGTACGGAACTCCAGGCAGCAAGCGTGGCGCAGGGGAGCCAGCGGGAGAAAATCTTGTTCATGGCGTAGCGAGGATACGTCGGCCGCGGCAGGCGGCAAGTGCGCGCCCGCTTTTAGAACTGCAGGCCGGCAATGCGCCAACTGACCAGCCAGATGATGAGGAAAAGCGCGAGGCCGAGGAGGGCGACGAAGCGGCGTTTGAAAAGCAGGCCGTAGAGCCACATGAGCTTGAGGTCGAAGACGGGGCCGAAGAGCAGGAAGCCGAGCTTGGCGGCGAAGGGGAAGGCTTTGAAGCTGGCGGCGATGAAGGCGTCGGTGGTGCTGCACACGGAAAGGATGACGGCGAGCCCCATGAGCGAGGCGATGGCAAGCGGCGGGTTCGTGGCGAGCGGGAGGATGATGGTTTGTTTGACCGCGGTGTTGAAGACGCTGGCGACGGCGGTGCCGATGACGAAGAAGAAGGCGACTTCGAGGTAGTCGGAGGTCGCGCTTTGCACGGCGAGGAGGAGTTTTTTCGGCGTGCTCGCAGCGGCGACGATGGCGGTGAACTCCTGCTGCTCGACGGGCGCGGCGGAGATGCTAAGACCGGCGCGGCGGCGGGGGACGGGCGCGGCGAGCAGCGCGGGATTGAGCAACGTGGAGGCCGGGATGCGATGGACGGCGAAGCCGATGGCGACAGCGACGAGGTAGCCGAGGCTCAGGCGCAGCGAGGTCATCACGACGGGGTTCTGGCCCTTGAACGCGGCGAAGGTGCTGACCGCCACGATGGGGCTGACGATGGGCGCGGCGAGCATGTAGGTGACGGCGGCGGAGAGCGGCAGCCCTTTGCGAATGAACCGCCGGATGACGATGACGCTGCCACATTCGCACATCGGGAAAATGAGCCCGAGCAGCCCGCTGATGCAGATGGCGGCCGCGCCGTTTTTCGGCATGAGCTTTTGCATGCGCTCGGTGGAGACGAAGACATCGACCACGCCGGAGATGAGCGAGCCGAGCAGGAGAAAGGGCACGCCCTCGAACAGGACGCTGAGGAACGAGTAGGCGAAATCGTTGAGCTGAAACGAGAACCAGGACATGCGGGCGCGGGACGTTAGCGATCCTTCGACGGCGCTCCGCTCAGCATGGCGCGGCTACGCCTGGCCGTAGGACGCTTCGACGCGCTTGGCCACGTCCATATAGCCATAGTCGGACTCGTAAATCTGCTTCATGCAGTTGAGCGATTCGTCCTTTTTGCCCATGCGCTCGAAGACGAGGCCAAGCTTATAGAGCACTTCCTTTTTCGTGGCGTCCATGGCGATGATTTCGCTCGCGCAGTCCTGGAACTGTTTCACCGCGAGATCGAGCATGTTCTTTTCCGTGTAGCACTGGCCGAGGAGGTTCATCGCCTTGAGCCGCGCGTTCGGATTCTGCCGCGCCTTTTGCAGTTCCTGGATGGCCTCGGTGTACTGCTGCGCGATGACGAGCTGCTCGCCCAGCTCGAAGCGCAGTTGCAAATCGGTCGGGTTGCGCTCGACGCGCTTTTTCGCCTCGGTGATGGCCAGCCCGGCTTTCTGCGCCTTGAGCGCGTCGAGTTCCGCGCGGTAAGTCGCAGCGTCCTCGTGCTGGTCGCCGCCGCCGGCAAACCAGTCCTCAAGCTGCTTGATGTGCAGGTCGAGCTGCTTGGTCTGGAGGTCGCCGATTTTGCGCGCCACGGCGGGGTCGCTGCCGGAGACGAGGGTGTTGGTGTGCGCGTAGTAGGAGAGCGCGGCGTCGAGACTTTCGGTGTCCTCTTTCTGCTCAAAGCGATCCTCCCAGAGCTTGGCGATGCGGCGCGAGAGATCGACGTTGTCCTGCGCGGCCTCCCACTGCGGGTAAAGCTCGTTGAGCTGGTCGTCGATCATGTCGGCGCTCTTCACCACGCGGCTCTGCTGCTCGAGCGAGATGGCCTCGTCCTTGTTCTTCATGATGTCGCGGTAGCTGGCCCCTTCCTTGTCCCAGCCGCCGCTTTTCATCGAGGCGGTGGCCGCCGCGTCCTTGCTGCGTTTTACGGCGGTGAGATCGGCGGGGTTCAGCTCGGCGATCTTGCTGTAAATGGCCACGGCGTCATCCGGCCGGCCCATCGTCAGGTACATTTCGCCGAGTTCGTGCATCGTCTTGGTGTCCTTCTGATCCGCTTCGACGATGGTTTCGAGGGCGAAAGCGGCGATTTCGGGAAAGCCCGCAGCTTTGGCGGCTTCCTTGAGCAGATGGTTGATCTGCGAATTGGTGGGGTCGGTTTCGAGATTTTTTTCCGCGAGTTCCATCGCGGCTTTCGGATCCTTTTTCATGAGACCCGCGCCGCGCAGCGAGGCGGTGGAGAGGCCGGAGAGAAAGGCCTTCTTGCCTTTGGTAGCGATGATTTCGACTTTGCGCAGCAGCTTGCGTCCGTCGAGAAAACCGGGGTTGTCTTTGAGCACCGCCTGGATGAGCGAGATGGCGTAGCCGTTGTTGCGCAGCTCGACGGCGCTGCGGGCTTTGAGCCAGAGGGTGCGGGCGTTGTCGGGAAGTTCCTTTTCAGTTTGAATGGGCATAAGTCGGGGGCTGCGGAGAATAGCACTGCGGATTCCTTTGACAATGCTGCCGTTCGCCTGATGCGTGAAATATCCGCGGCGGCCGGTTGGTCAGACGATTTGCTCCGCTGTCTGAATCCCCGGAATCAGCGAAAAATGATGGTCATGCGTCAGCACCACCGCGCCGATGCGCCGGGCACAGCACGCGATGACGATGTCCGTCAGCGGGAGATTGTGCCCGGCGCGATCGAGCCGCCATGCCACCGCCTCGACGTCCGACCACAGCGCGTTGTCCGTGGGCACGTAGAGCATGACATCCCAGCGGGCCTGGAAATTTTTCAGCAGCTTCGGCTCGCGCAACCCGCGCGCCACTTCGCTCCGCACCACCCCGCAGGTGGCGAGGTCGCGCACGAGTTCGATGCGCCGCAGCTCCTGCATCGGGTCGCGCCCGAGCCGCATGCCGCGGATATACCAGCAGCTATCGACGAGGACGGGGCTTGGGCTCACGGCGGTAGGTCACGGGTTTTTCGGCGACACGGAGCGACTCCTCCTCGGTCGCCGGCTCTTCGTAAGCGTTGCGCCATTCGGCGGGAGTGAGGCCGATGTCTTCGGAGAGCAAAGTCCGCAGCCGGTGCCTGCGGTCGATTTCGCCCAAGGCGTAGTGGATCGCTTCGGTCTTGGTCTTCGCGCCGGTGGTTTCCCGGACTCTTTCCAAGAGGTCGTCGTCGATGTTTAAGGTGAGCTTCATACTGGCAATTATCCATATCCAATACATACGCGCAACAACTCTTTCCATCTTTTGTAAAAAAACCTGTCGTTTCTCCGCGACCGGCGGGTTTTCTGCTATGAGGTTTTCCCATGCCCCCGATCAACCCTCAGCTCAGTGAAACCCATGTCGTCGGCACCGCCACGCGCGAGTGGAAGGTGCGGGCGCAGGAGTGTCCGGTGCTGGCGGGGCATCACATCGCGCATGTGGGCGTGGCCGATGCGGCGGCGCCCTACGAGATGGTGCGGATGGATCTGAGCGGGACTTACCTGCTCTCCTGCTCTAGCGGGCGCGGGCTCATCCTGCTGGATGGCCGCTGGCAGCTTTGCCGCGAAGGCTGGGCCTGCCTCGCGCCGCCGCATGCGCTGCTAGCCTTTCGCGCGGAGCCGGGCGTGCGCTGGGAATTCACTTGGGTGCGCTACCAGCAGCCGCCGGAGCAGAAGCCGATCATCACCGCCTCGTCGCCGGCGCTCGCGCGGTTCGATCCCCTGCCCTTGCGCTCGGCGGTGCTCGGCCTTTTTCACGAAATGCAAAGCCAGACCGCGCCAATGACCGTCACCCACTGGGTCGCGCTCATCCACACCTACGTGCTCCGCTTCGCCCGCCCGTGGCAGACCGACGACCGCCTCGGGCACCTCTGGGAATACGTGGCCGCGCGCCTCGGCGAGCCGTGGTCGCTCGATGCCCTCGCGCGCCACTCCCACCTCAGCGCCGAGCACCTGCGCCGCCTCTGCCGCCGCGAACTGGGCCGCAGCCCCATGCACCAGGTCATCTACCTCCGTATGCAACTCGCCGCGAACCTCCTCGCGACCACCACCGACAAAGTCGAGACCATCGCCACCGCCGTCGGCTACGAAAACCCGTTCGTCTTTTCCACCACCTTCAAAAAGTGGGTCGGCTGGCGGCCCAGCGACTACCGCGCGAAGCAGCGGTGAAGCGGCCCCCGCCTGTAGGGGAAGCTGGCAGCTTCCCGCGCAGGCGCGGGGTTATTTCACCAGCGCGCTGAGGAGTTGCTCGTACCGCGCGGCGTCGAGCAGGAGCACATCGCCAGCCTGCTCGGCAGTCGGCTCCCACGTTTCCGGCGGCAGCGTTTTGGAAAATTCCACGCGCTCGAAACGCACCGCGATCTGCCAGCCCGTGCGGGCCACAGAAAGCCGCGCGGGCTTGCTGTCGCCGCGCACCCAAAGGCGGGCGGCCCAGTCCTTTTCCTTCAGCCCGCGCGCCAGCTCGGGCAGGAGGAAAAGATCGAGCACCCGGCACGGCTCGCCATCGAGCGGTTCGGCCCCCACATCCTTCACCTGAAAAAGCGCGGGCAGCAGCGCGAGCTGCTTCTCGGGCACGGGCAGCGCGAACGACTCGAACCGCGCCTTCGGATCAGCTTTCGGCAGCTTTTTCAACTCGCGCGCCACGCCGAGCAGCGCACCCACTTTCGCCCCCGGATACACCCACGCGTCCTGCCCCCGGCGGCAGAGCGTGACCTCCTGCCCGAGCACCGGCGCGCGCAGCCGCATGCGGTCGGGATATTGCAGCGCCAGCTCCGCGCGCGAACCGACCAGCGCGGCCGGCAGCCCCGTCATCAACTCCAGCCGCCCGCTGAGCAGCAGCGCGCGGTTCGGGTTTTTCGTGTTCGTGGCAAAAATCTGCGCGAACGGCAGCAGCGCCCGGCTCAGGACATCGTAACGGTTTTCCTCCGCCCGCGCAGCCGCCGCGAGCACGAGCAGCGCGGCGGACAAAATGAAGCGCACGGTTTTCACGTCTGGACTTTGCGGGCAATCCGCGAAATTGAAACCGAATTGATGCCGCTCACGCGACGATGCCGCGGACCACTTTGCCATGCACGTCGGTGAGGCGAAAATCGCGGCCTTGGAAACGGTAGGTGAGGCGTTCGTGGTCAATGCCGAGGAGGTGCAGGACGGTAGCCTGCCAGTCATGCACATGCACCGGGTCTTTGACGACGTTGTAGGAAAAATCGTCGGTCTCGCCGTAGAGGCCGCCGGGTTTTACGCCGCCGCCCGCCATCCACAGGCTGTAGCTGCGGGCGAAGTGGTCGCGGCCATGCGCGGGCTTGGTGACGTCGCCCTGAACGAAGACGGTGCGGCCGAATTCGCCCATGAAAATGACGAGCGTGTCGTCGAGCATGCCGCGGTCTTTGAGGTCGCGGACGAGCGCCGCGCCGGGCTGGTCCACGTCGCGGCATTGGAGGGCGAGCTGGGTGGGGAGATTGCTGTGCTGATCCCAGCCGCTGTGCATGAGCTGGATAAAACGGACGCCGCGCTCAGCGAGGCGGCGCGCGAGCAGGCAGTTGCGCGCGAAGCTGCCGGGGCGCTGCACGTCGGGACCGTAGCGTTCGAGGGCGGCGGGCGTTTCTTTGGCGAAGTCGAGCAGGTCGGGGACGCTGGCCTGCATTTTGAAAGCCATTTCGTACTGCGCGATGCGGGTCTCGATTTCCGGGTCGCCCTGCTGGGCAAAGCGGTGGGCGTTGAGGGCGGCGAGATCGTCGAGGAGCGCGCGCTTTTGCTCCCGCGAAAGACCGGGCGCGTCGCCGAGGTAGAGCACGGGCTCGCCTTCCCCGCGCAAGCGAACGCCCTGGTATTTCGAGGGGATGAAGCCGCTGCCCCAGTAGTATTCATAGAAGAGCTGGCCGCAGGTTTTCTTCTCGTCGGCGGAAGTCATGACGACGAACGCGGGCAGATCCTCGGCCTCGGAGCCGAGGCCGTAGCTGGCCCACGCGCCCATGCTCGGACGGCCGGGGATTTGCGAGCCGGTGAGGCAGAGGGTGACGCCGGGCGCATGGTTGACGGCGTCGGTTTGCATCGAGCGGACGAGGCAGATTTCGTCGGCGATGGAGCCGGTGTGCGGGAGCATCTCGCTCAGCCAGCGCCCGCTCTGGCCGTACTGTTTGAAGGGCTTGATCGCGGGGAGGATGGGGTAGCCTTTTTGCGAGGCGGTCATCGTGGAAAGCCGCGCGCCGGCGCGGACGGATTCGGGCAGTTCCTGGAGCCGCATGGCTTCGAGGTTCGGCTTGTAGTCAAACAGATCCACCTGCGACGGCCCGCCGCCCTGCCACAGCACGATCACGCGCTTCGCCTTCGGCGCGAAATGCGGGAGGCCGGTGAGCGGCCCGCCGTTGGCCGACGGCGCGAGCGCAGCCGAAGCGTTGCCTTTCAAAAGCGCCGACAGCGCGGCGACGCCAATGCCCGTGGCCGCGCGGCCAAAGAATTGCCGGCGCGTGGTGAGAAGCTGGTTTTCGAAGAGCGGGTTCATTCTTTGGTCAGCGTTTCGTCGAGGTTGAGGATGCCGAGGCAGACGGTGGCGTAGGCGGCGAGTTGCGGGGCTTCGAGGGTGGCGTCGCGCGGGGTTGCGCCCGTGGTGAGGAAGGTTTCGGCGGCTTTGGGGTCGGCGGAAAATTTGGCAAGCTGTTTGTCGAGGCTGGCGCGGAGGAGCTTGGTTTCGGCGGCATCGGGCCAGCGGGCGAGGATGCGGCGGAAGGCGAAGGCGAGGCGCTTTTCCGGCTCGGAGCCGGCGTCGTGGAGCGCGTGGCCGGCGAGGACGCGGGCGGCCTCGATGTAGGGCGGGTCGTTGAGCGTGGTGAGCGCGTGGAGCGGGGTGTTGGTCGCGCCGAGGCGGACTTTACAGACGTTGCGCACGGAGGCGTCGAAGATGTTCGAGGGCGCGACGGTGCGCCGCCAGAACGTGTAGAGGCTGCGGCGGTAGAGGTCGCTGCCGGTGGACTGCGGGTAGGTGAAATCGCGCTCCTTGGTGATGGCGAGCGAGTCCCAAATCGTCGCGGGCTGGTAGGGATAAACGGGCTTGCCGCCGAGCGTGCGGACGAGCAGTCCGCTGGCCGCGAGCGCCTGGTCGCGGATGAGCAGCGAGGGCAGGCGGAAGCGCGAAGCCCTAGCGTACAGGCGGTTCTCCGGGTCGCGCTCGCGGAGTTGCGGCGTGAACGCGCTGGTCTGCCGGTAGGTGGCGCTGGTGACGATGAGCCGGTGCAGCCGCTTCACGTCCCACCCGCTTTCGCGAAACTCCACGGCCAGCCAGTCGAGCAGTTCGCGCTGCACCGGCTGCTCGCCTTGCATGCCGAAATCCTCGCTCGTCCGCACTAGCCCCAGCCCGAAGAACGTCTGCCACTGCCGGTTCACGATGACGCGCGCGGTCAGCGGCTGCTCCGCGCTCATGAGCCAGCGCGCGAGGGCGAGGCGGTTCATCGGCGCGTCGGCGGGCGGCGTGGGGAGAAAGGCGGGCGTGGCGGACGAGACATTGTCTTTCGGCGCGAGGTAGTTTCCGCGGTCGAGGATCGTGGTCTGGCGCGGCTGCGCGTCGGACATGACCATCACGCGCGGCAGAGCGTTTCGGAAATCGGCGAGCGTCTTTTCGGCGGCCTGCTTTTTCTGGCGCGCGGCGAGGAGCGCAGGCGGCGGACTGTTCGCGAGAAAATGCGCGCGCAGTTTTTGCGCTTCGTCCGCCGAGCGCGCGGCGGATTCCTTTTTCAAAAGCGCCGCGATCTCCGCGGGAAAACTCTGCCGGCCCACGGGCTGCGCCGCGGATGTGGCGGAGATGCGGAAGCGTCCCAACTGGTGCTGCGTGTTCGCCGATTGAAACTCGAAGCGCAGCGTGAGCGGGGTGCCTTCCGCCGCGGTCAGCGGCTCGGGGAGCTGGACGATGAGGAAATGCGGCTTGGCCGTGTCGGGATAAAAGGCCCACGCGGTGTTCGGATCTTCGTCGATCGCGCCCGCGGGGGAAAAGCCGTCCTGCGAGTAGTAGGCGGATGCGGCGCTGAACAAAATCTTCTTCCCGTCCACGCTGAAGCGCAGCCGCGTCAGCACCGCGTTGCCGCTGTCCGAGCGGCCCGCACC
>JANXWQ010000299.1 GCA_025351065.1 Chthoniobacter sp.
GCGGCGAGTATCACTTTCTCGGGAAAATCTATCACCCGGCGGTCGGGTTTCTCGCGGGCTGGGTTTCGGCGACGGTGGGGTTCGCCGCGCCGGTCGCGCTGGCGGCGATGGCCTTTGGCAAATATCTCACGGGCGTGATTCCCGGCATGCCGTCCATCGCGTTTCCGCGCGGGTATGCATGCCCGGCCGAGACCTACGCGGCGCTCCTGATCGTGCTGATCGTCACGCTTTTTCTGCTGCGCGACGTGCGGGTCGGCAGCGCTTTTCAAAATGCGTCCACGCTGCTGAAGGTCGCGCTCATCCTCGTGGTGGTCGGCGCGGGCGTGTTGGTCTCGCAGGCGCAGCCGGTGTCGTTTCTCCCGGTGGCGGGCGACGGGCGGCTCATCGTGAGCGCGCCGTTTGCGGTCAGCCTGGTGTATGTGATGTACGCCTACTCGGGCTGGAATGCTTCGACTTACATCGTGGGCGAAGTGCGCGATCCGGCGCGGACGATTCCGCTTTCGGTCGGCTGCGGGACGCTGGCGGTGGTGCTGCTTTATCTCGCGCTGAACGCGGTTTTTTTGCACACGACGCCGGCGGAGGAGATGAAGATGAAAGTCGAGGTGGGGCTGATCGCGGGCGCGCACATTTTCGGCGCGGCGGGCGCGAAGATCATGGCCGGGCTGATTTGCGCGGGGCTGGTTTCCTCGGTCAGCGCGATGATGTGGATCGGCCCGCGGGTGACGATGGCGATGGGCGAGGACCTGCCCGCGCTGCGTGCGCTGGCGCGGAAAACGGCGCGCGGAATTCCGGTGATGGCGACGCTCGTGCAGTTCGCGATCGTGGTGGCGCTGCTGCTGACCTCGACGTTCGACAAGGTGCTGACCTACGTGCAGTTCAGTCTGCAGTTTTGCTCGTTTCTCACCGTGCTCGGCGTGCTCGTGCTGCGCCGGACGCAGCCGGCTTTGCCGCGCCCGTACCGGACGTGGGGCTACCCGTTCACGCCGCTCTTTTTTCTCGCGATCACCGCCTGGATGCTCATGCACATCTGGCGCTCGAATCCGCGCGAATCATTGTGGGGACTGGCGACGATGGCCCTCGGGCTTGGCGTTTACTTTTTAGCGCCACGTCCGAAAGTTGGCGTGAAATGACCGGGACTATGAAAAGGCTGCTGCTACTCGTCGCGTTGGTTTGCACCGCATGCCTCGGCGCGGAGGAAGGGGTGAAGCCGGACGACACGGCGCGGTTTCTCGCCGGGCTGCCGGTGCGCGGCACGGCGCTGGAGCCGCTGGCGCGGCAGACGGCGTGGGCGGAGCACGCCACGGAATTTGACAAGGCGTGGAAGGAACTCGACGCGCGGCAGCTCGCGAAAATCCGCGCGTGGGGGCCGGAGTTTCTCGGCGCGGCGTTCACGGCGAAGGAGCCGGTGTTCTACTTTTTCAGCGGGCCGGACATTCTCTACGCGCAGACGTTTTTCCCGAACGCCGCGACCTACGTGCTGTGCGGACTCGAACCGGTGGGCGCGGTGCCGGAGGTGGAGCATCTGCCGCCCGCAGCGCTGGCGGCGGGACTGGCGAATCTGCGGAAGTCGATGAACTCGGCGCTGAGCTTTTCATTTTTCATCACGAAGGAAATGAAGGTCGATCTGCGCAGCAGCCAGCTCAGCGGCACGCTGCCGATCCTCTACGTCTTCCTCGCGCGGGCGGGCTGCCGCATCGACCAGGTGCAGCTCCTCGGCCTCACGCCGAATGGCGGGACGAGCCCGCTGCGCGCGGAGACGCCGGGGGTGAAAATCAACTTCACCAGCGCGGGCGGCGCGGCGCAGACGCTCTACTATTTCACCACGGATCTGGCGAACGACGGGATCAGGCGCGATCCGGGTTTCATCCGGTTTTGCGAAGGGCTGGGCGCGGGGCGGAGTCTGGTGAAAGCGGCGTCGTACCTGATGCACACGGGCGAATTTTCGCAGGCGCGCGAGTTTCTGCTGACGCACAGCGCCACGCTCGTGGAGGACGACTCGGGCATCCCGGTGCGGGACTTTGAGGCGGCGAAATGGAGCCTGCGCTACTTCGGCACGTACGCGGGGCCGATCGAGCTTTTCAAACAGCACCACCAGCCGGAAATGGCGGACGCGTACCAAGTCGCGCACGCGCCGGAACTGCCGTTTGGCTTTGGCTACCGCTGGCATCCGCGGGAGTCTTCGCTCATCATCGCCACACCCAAATGACGCGCTTGGCGCGAAACCCCAACCGCCCTATGAAACTCGCCACGCTTTTCCTCGCCGCCGCCCTTGCCAGCCCCCTCGCCCGCGCCGCGCAATCGCCGGATGAAGCCGCGCGTTTCCTCGCCGGCCTGCCGGTGCGCGAGGCCGATCTCGCCGCGCTCGAAGCCCAGCCCGCGTGGGCCGCGCACGCCGACCGGCTGGACCGCTCGTGGACGCGCATGGATCAACGTCAGCTCGTAAAAGTGCGCGCGTGGGCCGCGGCCACCATCCCCGAGGCGAACCGCAGCACGGCGGCGGTTTTCTACTTTTTCAGCGGGCCGGATTTTCTGTACGCGCAGACTTTTTTCCCGAACTCCGCGGACTACATCCTGTGCGGCACCGAACCCGTGGGGACCGTGCCCGACCTGGCGCTGATGCCGCCCGCGGCGATGGAGGCCGATCTCGAAAATCTGCGGCACTCGCTCGAGACGATGCTGACGACGCACTATTTCATCACAAAGGACATGCGCGTGGATCTCACGCGCGGGCAGGTCGGCGGCACGCTGCCGATCCTCTACGTTTTCCTCGCGCGCACGGGCTGCACCATCCGCGGCGTGACCGTGGGCGCGGGCAGCGTGCAGATCGACTTCACCGGCCCGGCCGGCCAGCGGCAGACGCTCCACTATTTCAAAACCGACCTCTCGAATGGCGGCGGCAACGCGGCCTTTCTCGGCTTCTGCAAAAAGCACGCGCCCGGCCTGAGTCTGGTGAAATCCGCGAGCTATCTGCTGCACGGCGACAGCTTCTCGACGGCGCGCAATTTCCTGCTCGCGAACAGCCGCGTGCTGATCCAGGACGACTCCGGCATCCCGCTGCGCGCCTTTGATCCGCGCCTGTGGACGCTGAGGTTCTGCGGCAATTACGAGGGGCCTATCGAGTTGTTCAAAGAGCACTACCAGCCCGACCTCGCCGCCGCCTACCAGCGCAGCAATCCGGCGGCGCTCGGCTTCGCCTTTGGCTACGCGTGGCAGCCGGCCAAAGGCGCGCTGCTCGTGGCCACCCCGCGCTAGCCGGAGGCGCGGCTTATTATCTCCGCAGTGCGGGCGAAAGCAGGGAATCGCGGCGGGACGCGATAAAATATTTGTGGTATGGCAAAAGCTTGGATAAAGAGGCGCGCACGGAACCGTGCGCCGTCGCGACCCCCCCCTTTTTTCACACCAAACCGACCACCCGACCTACGCTGATGAAGCTCACCCCCAGCCGCACCTTTGCCTTGCTTTTGGCCGGGGTGTCGCTCGCTTCCGCCCAGGACGGTTCCATCCGGATCATCGCGAGTTCTGGGACGCCCGCACTGGGGCAGACGGGAAATTTCTCCGCCTTTATCGATCCCGTGCTCAATGGCAGCGGCACCGTCGCCTTTCTCGGCTTCACGGCGGGCGGGCAGGCCATTTACACCACCTCGGGCGCAAACCTCGTGGCCCTCGCCGTGAGCGGCCAGAGCGCGCCGGTCATCAACAACACTTTTAACGGCTTCACCGCACCCCTGCTGAATGAAAACGGCACGGTCGCTTTCACCGGCACTACCTTTATCGGGGGGCAGGGCGTTTACTGGACTTCCGGCGGCGCGCTCACCACGGTCGCAGCTACCGGGCAGGCGCAGAATTTCTGGCGCTTTCCTACCGCGCTCTCACTCAGCGACACCGGCGTCCTGACCTTTGAAGCGGACACTGGCTCGTCCGCGTTGACGACGCTCAGCGGCATCTACCGCGGCTCGGGCAGCACCCTGACCACCCTCGTCTCCACGGCCCAGGCCGCGCCCGGAACCGGCGGCATTTTTGCCAATCCCTCCGCGCCCATCCAGAACAACGTCGGCATGACGGCTTTCTACGCCACCAGCAGCGTCGGCCAGGGCATTTACACGGGCCTCGGCGGCACCCAGGTCGCCATCGCCACCACCGCCACGGCCGTGCCGGGGCTCGGGGGAAACTTCACCACCCTGGGCAATCCCGCGTTCAACGACAGCAACGTCGTCGCCTTCAAAGGCGGCAACGCCAGCGGCACCGGAATTTTCACCGGCACCGGCGGCGCGCTCAGCACCATCGCCACCACCGCCACCGCCGCGCCGGGGCTCGGGGGAAACTTCACCATTTTTTCCGAGCCGTCGCTGAACAACGCCGGCACCGTCGCCTTCACCGGGCGGGCCGCCAGCGGGCTCGGCATCTACCTCTCCACCGGCGGCGCTTTGCAAACTGTCGCCCTCACCGGGCAGGCGGCCCCGGCGATTGGCGGGATTTTTTCCGACTTCACCAGCACCACCTTCGGCAAAAAGCCGCCCGCCTTGAACAGCTTCGGGGCCACCGCCTTTCTCGGCTTCAGCAGCAACGGCGCGAGCGGCCTCTACCTCGGTGACGGGCAGCAGCTCATCACCGCCGCCTACACCGGCGAGAGCCTCTCCGGCAGCACCATTTCCGGCCTCACCTTCACCGGCGGCTCGGATCGCGGCGGGGCCGCCCAGTTCAACGACAACGGCCAGGTCACCTACATCGCCACGCTCGCCAACGGCATCAGCAGCGTCCAGCTTTTCACCCCCACCCTGCACCTCCGCAGCGGCGTCAGCGGCGCGTGGACCACGCGCAACAACTGGACCCTCGGCATCCTGCCCGCCGCCGTGCATGACGTGGTCATCGACCCCGCCGCCGCGCTCACCGTCACCGGGCCGATAGTACCCGTGACGGTGAAAAGCCTCGCCGTCAACGGCTCCGGCGCGAACGTTTCCGAACTGACCCTGCAAAGCACCGGCACGATCACCGCCACCGTCGGCGGCGCGAGCACCGGCGTCTCCGGCCGGCTCGGCGGCAGCGGAAAAATCGTCGCCAACCTCACCAGCGCCGGCACCATCGCGCCCGGCGTCGGCACCGCGGCGGGCACGATCACCGTCACGGGAAATGTCGCGCTCCAAGGCACCTCGCACCTTGCCTTTGACCTCGGCGGGCTCACCCGCAAAACCAACTACGATTTTCTCAGCGTCAGCGGCCAGTTCACCCTCGGCGGCACGCTCGATGTCGCGCTCATGGGCGGCTTCGTCCCGCAGTTGGGCAACACCTTTGACCTCTTCGACTCCGCCAGCGTCACCGGCGCGTTTGGCACCCTGCATCTGCCCGCGCTCACCGGCAGCCTCAGTTGGAATACTTCGCTGCTCGCCAGCACCGGCGTCATCAGCGTTGCCGGACTTTCCGTCACTCCGACCAGCTACACGCTCGCCGCTGCGGCCAGCGCCGCCACCATCCACGCGGGCAGCTCCACCACCATCACCGCCACCATCACCAACACCGGCGTGACCGGCACCGACACGCTCAACTTCAGCGGCCTCAACGTCACCTCCTCCCCCGTCGGCGGCACCGTCACCGGCGTGACCCTGGCGCTCACCGGCACCGCGCTCGCCAATGGCAACGGCGCGCAGTCCGGCACCGCCACTTTCACCAGCGCCCTCGCCGGCACCTACACCCTCACGCCCCTCGTCGCCGCCGCGACCAACGCCACCCTCGGCAGCGCCGCCGCCAACGCCGGCGTGACCGCCGCGACCGTCACGGTTTTTTCCGGCGCGGCCAAATGGTCAGCCGCCGGCCCGGCCTCGTGGGGCGCGGGCGCAAACTGGACCGACACCGCCGCCGCGTCCGTCCACGCTGCGCCGGGCACCTTCAGCGGCTTCGCTGCCAGCGACAGCACCATCTTCGACGGCACCAGCGGCGGCTCCTCCGTTCTGCTCAACGGAGCCACGCCCAGCCTCGCCGCGCTCAGCTTCACCGGCGGCGGCTACACCATCGCCCAAGGCACTGGCGGCACCCTCGCGCTCAACGGCGGCGCAGGCTCCGCGACCGTGACCGCCAGCGCCGGCAGCCACACCATCAGCGCGCCCGTGCAACTCGGCACCGACGCCACCGCCGCCGTCACCACCGCCGCCAGCACGCTCACCCTCGGCGCGATCACGGGTGCGGGCAAAACGCTCACCAAAACCGGCGCGGGCACGCTCATTCTTTCCGGCGCGCAAAACTACGCCACGCTCAACGCCAATGGCGGCACCACCCGCGTGACCGGCTCTTTCACCAACGGCACCGTCGTCGTCCATGCGAACGCGGCCGTGAAATTCGAGGCCAGCCAGACCCTGGGCGGGCTCATCATCGGTAGCGGCGTCACCGTTACTTTCGGCAACGGCACGGGCGCGGCCTTCGACGGTCCCACGGCGAAAATCGACGGCCTCGCCGTTGTGCCCGAACCCGGCACTGCCGGCCTGCTGCTCATCGGCGCGCTCGGCCTGCTCGCCCACCGCCGTCGCGCCTAGCGCCCGAGTAGCAGGCGGAGAAACTGCCCGTCGGAAAACTTCGCGTCCTCGCCCTGGCGGACGACGATCAGTTCCAGCGACGGAAAGACCAGCAACCGCTGATAACCCGAGCCCACGCTCGCCACGAGGTCGGTCGGCGCGGCGCGGCAGAGGCAGGTGTTCCGCCAGTCCTGTTGCTGCCATTTCTTTTCGAGCATGTCCTCGAGGTCGAATTCGCGCGCCCCGTCCGCCCCAGCCAGCCGGTTGTTCCAAAAGCCCAGCGCAAACGCGCGGTTTGCCGCCGAGCCTCGCAGGCATTGGGCGAAAGTGTGCGGAGACACCACCGGCGCGCCGTCGTGCAGCAGCAGCGTCCCCATGCGCGACCACTGCCGCGCCGTCAGCAGGAAGCCCGACGCAAGCAGCGGATTGCCCGCCCGATCCCGCTTGTAATTCTGCGGCCCAAAGCCGAGCGGGCGCAGGACTTTTCGCTCCAGAAAATGCACCGGCGTCTCGCCGCGCGGCGCGAGCCTGCGTCGCAACAGCTCATGAAAAACTTGCAGCGAACACGGCCCGTAAATGAACGCTCCACCCGCCGCCGCCACCTGCGGCACCCCCAGCGCGAGGTCGGTGCGATTCGCCACCTCCGTGCTGTGCAAATGATTCTCCGCATTCAGCCCGCTCGTGAAATCCAGCAACTCCCGAATCGTGATCCTTGAACGGCCTTCATCGCCGCGCCATTCCGTGATCGTGTCCGCCACGCGCTCATCCAGCGCGATGATCCCCTCCTCCACCGCCGCCAGCGCCGCGAGATTCCAGAACGCTTTCGTCCCCGAGTAGATTTTGTGCGGCTCCCCGGCGGAATGTCCGTTCGGGTAGTCCTCGAAGATCGTCTTCCCATGCTGAATCACGAGCAACGCCATCCCTCGCCGCGCCGCCGAATATTCAGCCGCCGCCCACAGATTTTCCGCCGGCAAATCCGCCGCGCCCGCGCTGCCCGCGTACGCGAAAACCAGCGCCAGAAAAAGACCGCGCACATTCATCGGATGGACGCTGCCACATCATTTTCGCCGCGCAACGACGGCATCAATTCAAGCTGACGGCTTCGCTTTCACGAACCGCCCCAGCTTCCGCTTCGCCAGCGCCGCCACATCGTCCAGTTCCTCGATCCGAAGCAGAAACGCCACCGCGAAAAATGCCGCGCCCGCCACGCCGATCACCGCGAACAGCGCTGCCGCCCGCACCACTAAAACCGTGTGCGCCGCCACCGGTAGCGCCCACTGCATCGCCGCCCAGCACACCGCCCCGAGCGCCGCGCCGGCGACGGCCAGCTTCGCGAGCGTCGCCGCCATCTGCCGCGTCTCGAGCCGCTGCACATGGCGGTGCATGAGCGCGTAGAGCAGCGCGAAATTGGTCAGCGCCACCAGCCCCGTCGAGAGCGCCAGGCCGCGGTGCCCCCAGCCGAGATGAAACGTGAACCACTGGTTCAGCCCGTAGTTCACCGCGATGGAAAAAAAGCTCACCAGCATCGGCGTGTTGCGTTTGCCCAGCGCGTAGAATGCGGGCGCGAGTACCTTGATCCCTGCGTAGGCGCACAGCCCCACGGCGTAGAACTGGAGCGCCTCCGCGGCGTGCAGCGTGTCGAGCGCCGTGAATTTCCGCCGCTCATAAATCAGCCCGACAATCGGCTGCGCCAGCACCATCAGTCCGATGGTGCTCGGGATGGTCAGCACGAAAGCGAGCCGCATGCCCTTCGCGAGAATCGAGCGAAACTCCGCGGTGTTCCCCGCCGCCGCGCTGCGCGAAATCACCGGCAGCGTGACCGTGCCGATGGCCACGCCGAAAATGCCGATGGGGAGCTGCATCAGCCGGAAAGCGTAGTTCAACCAGCTCACCGCGCCGTCGCCGAGGTGCGAAGCGAAGTTGCCGTTGACCATCACATTCACCTGCACCGCACTCGCTGCGATGACCGCCGGGCCCATCAGCAAAAGGATGCGCCGCACGCCGGGATCGCGCCACGCAAAGTCCGGGCGGAAGTGAAAGCCCACGCGCCGCAGCGCCGGAAACTGCACCACGAGCTGCATCGCCCCGCCGATCAGCGTGCCGATGGACAGACCGATCAGCGACCCGACGCCGTACTGCTTCGTGCCAAACGCCGGATCGAGCAGCCACCCGAGCGTCACCCCGCCGATGATCGAGCCGATGTTGAAAAACGTGGACGCCATCGCCGGCATGCCGAAGACGTTTTTCGCATTCAGCATCCCCATCACGAGTGCCGCCAGCGACACGAGCCCGATGAACGGAAACATGATCCGCGTCAGCAAAATCGCCGTCGCCATTTTGTCCCCGTCAAACCCCGCCGCCAGCACATGCATGAGCTGCGGCGCAAGCGCGATGCCGAGCAGCGTCACCGCCGACATGAAGACCGCCGTCAGCGTCGCCACCTTGTTCGCCAGCCGCCACGCCTCCGCATCGCCACCCGTCGTGATCTTTTCCGAAAACGTGGTGATAAACGCCGTCGAAAGCGCGCCCTCGGCGAAAAGATCGCGCAGCAAATTCGGCGCGCGGAACGCCGCGATGAACGCGTCCATTCCCGCGCTCGCGCCAAACAGCGCCGCGAAAACCTGCTCGCGCACCAGCCCGAGCAGCCGGCTCGACATCACCGCGAGACTCACGAGCCCGGCGGACTTCGTGCTGATTTTGTTCGGTGCGCCGGCCATCGCGTTACTTCGGATGCGCCGCCTTGCGCAGCCGGTCCATGATCGCCGCACCGAGCCCCGTATCCGGCAGCCGCTCCGCGAGGATCACGTCGAGCCCCGCCTCATCCAGCCGCCGCAGCTTCGCGAAAAGTCCCGCCGCCGCTTCGCGCAGCTCGCCCTTTTCGCTCAGCCACTCGACCTTCGCAAAGCGCCCGTAGTCGTGCCCCGCTGCGCGCTTCCAGCCGAGCAGCCCCGCGCGCACCCCGCTGCCCGGCGTCAGCTCCGTGGCGTTGTCGATGAGAAAGAGCCGCGTGTCCGGCGCGTAGTGGCTGGCGAGCTGACCGGGCGCTTCCGGGCGCGCGCTCGCGGCGGGCGTGAGCGTGGAGAAAAAGCCGCGCATCTCGGCCTGCGACACGCCATCCGGCGCGGGGTGGCTTCCCATCCAAACCTCTGCGAGATCGTGCGCCGTGACCGGGCCGGCA
>JANXWQ010000379.1 GCA_025351065.1 Chthoniobacter sp.
AGCTTCTGGTGCGTGTAGGGCTTCGGGATGAAGCCGCGCAGCCCGCGCGCCAGCATGCTTTGCAGCCGCGCCTGCTCGGCGAAGCCGCTGCTCAGCACCACCGGCACCTCGGGGTTGATCTCCAGCAGCTCCGCGAAAACATCCGCGCCATCCATCACCGGCATCGTGAAATCGAGGATGATCAGCGCGATCTGGTCGCGCAGCTTGCGGTACATGTCGATGGCCTGGAAACCGTCGCGCGCCACGATCACGCGGTAGCCTTCGTCCGCCAGCACGCGCTGCGCGAGCATGGAGATAAAGTCCTCGTCGTCCACGATCATCACCAGTTCGCGCGTGCCCGAGGGATTGTGCACCCGCACATCGCCCGTCAGTGGCGGCACCAGCGGGCCGGCGGACGGCTTCGGTGGCAGCGGCGGCAGCGGCGGCACATCTGGCAGCGCCACGGCCTCCGCGCCGCCTGGGGATTGATCCTCCAGCAGACCCGCCGAACCGGCCCCCGAGCCGCCCACGCGCCCGGCCATGCCGCCCGCCACCCGTGCGGCGCGCTGCACGCCATGGCGCAGAACCGCGAAATATTTCTCCGTCTCCGCCGTCGGCGGGCACAGCGATTCGAGCACCTGTCCCGATTCCGAGATGACCTGCAGCAGGTTGTTCAGTTCGTTGGTCGTGGCCTTGAGCCAGTCGTGGTCGTCAGCGTCCAGCATGGGTGAAAAAAATACGCGATCCGGTGGCTAGGTCTGCTCGTCGCGGCAGGCCCACCAGACGCAGCCGAGAAAGGCCGTGAGTACGACGGAAAATGTTCCAAAAGTCAGCATGAGAGCGGTGCTTGTGCGTCATCTTTTCGTCGATGACAACACGAATCATGCCGATGACTAAATTTTCACACCGAAGAAGTCCGCGAACACCGCCGCGTACACCGCCCGCTTCATCGCCGGCAGCCAGCGCGCGTCGAACTGCGCGGGCTCGACCCAGCGGTAGGCTTGGAATTCCGGGTGCTCGCGGGCCACGTCGATCGCGTCGTCGCGCCCCGTGAAAGCGCACAGGAAATAGAACTGCACCTTGCCGTGGTGCCCGCGCTTGATCTTCCCGTTTTCGTAAAGATACCGGTACGGCCCGCGCCGCTCGACGAGCGTGTAGTCCTCCACCGGCACGCCGATTTCCTCCCACACCTCGCGCACCAGCGCCTGCTCCGGCGTCTCCCCCGCATCGATCCCGCCCTGCGGAAACTGCCACGCTCCGTCATTGCCCAGCCGCTCGCAGACGAGGATTTCCCCGCGCCGATTCCGCAGAATCGCCGCGACATTTTCCCGATAGATGAATTCAGTCTCGCTCATGTTTGTGAAAAAACCCGCCCTCGCTCTCGCCCTCCTCGCGGCCGCCGCACTCTACGCCGCGTGGCTGTGGCAGCCCGCGCGGCAGGTGCGGCTGCACACCGCGCATTTTCTGGGCGCAGTCGAGCGGCGGAATTGGGACAAAGTGCGGTCGTTCGTGGCCGATGACTACTCGGATCGCTGGGGCCATGACAAAGAATTTGTGCTCCGCGAAGCCCGCGAAGTCTTCCGCCAGTACCTGTTCCTCACCATCCAAAACGACCCCGCGCCGCCTGCGCTCGCCGGGCGCGACGCCACCGTCACGAGCCCCGTGCGCCTCGCCGGCGACGGCTCGCCCATCGCGCAGTACGTCGTCGAAAAAGTGAACACGCTGCACGCGCCGTTCACCTTCACCTGGCGCCGCGCGGACTGGCGGCCCTGGGCCTGGCAACTCACCCGCGTCGAGCAGCCCGAGCTCGAGATCGAAACGGAACGCGCGTTTTGACCACTGACCGGCCCCGGCCGGCGCGGCCTACGTCTCCGGCACTTCCGGCGGCGTCAGCGTCGGCAGCATGCCTTCGTCCTCGACCACCACGGGCAGCAGCGTGGTCGCGCCCAGCCGCGTGTCTGGCACAAAGAGCGTGAGCACCGCGGCGATCAGCATGAAAAAACCGCCCGCCATCACCGCGTGGATGAGATTTCCGCCGAGCAGGTTTTTCACCAGCGGCCCGAAGGTCAGCGCCGCGAGGATTTCCGGCAGCACGATGAAGAAATTGAAGATGCCCATGTACACCCCCACGCGCTGCGGCGGCAGCGCGCCGGCGAGCATGGCGTACGGCATCGAGAGGATGGACGCCCACGCGATTCCCCCCAGCCCGAGCGCAATGAGCAGCAGCGATTTCTGCCCCTCGCCGTGGATGAACCCCACGCTCAGCAGCCCCACCGCGCCGCACGTCAGGCACACCGCATGGATGAACCGCCGGTCCATCGACCGCGCCACCGCCATCAGCGCAAAGGCCGCCAGGAAAGTGACCGCGTCTTTCACCGCATAGCACACCCCCGCCCACTCCGCGCCCGCGTGGAAAAGCGGCTCGGTCGGCTCGGTCGCGCCGAAGACCAGCGGCACCGCGTTGGAAAAATGCAGCCACATGCAGAACAGCCCGAGCCAGGTGAAAAACTGCACCAGCGCGAGGTGCTTCATCGTCGTCGGGATGTGGCGCAAAGCCTCGGCGATTTCCGCGATCATGTGCGCCGCGCCGGGCCGCGCCGCTTTCTCGCGGCGAAACTCCGCGAGGTTTTCCGGCGGGTATTCCGGCGACGTGCAGACCGTCCACAGCACCGCCCCGAGAAACGCCGCGCCGCCGATGTAAAACGACAGTCGCACATTCAGCGGAATCGCGTGCCCCTCCCCCGCCGCGCTCGCCACGCCGAACCAGTTCTTCAGCATCCACGGCATCATCGACGCCGCCACCGCGCCCACGCCGATGAACGCGCTCTGCATCGAAAACCCCACGCCCCGCTGCTCCTCCGGCAGCTTGTCCGCCACAAACGCGCGGAACGGCTCCATCGAGACATTGATCGAAGCATCCAGAATCCACAGCAGCCCCGCCGCCATCCACAGCGCGCTGCACTGCGGCATCGCCAAAAGCGCCAGCGAACTCAAAATCGCGCCGACCAGAAAATACGGACGCCGCCGCCCCAGCGGCCCCCACGTCCGGTCGCTCATCGCCCCAATAACCGGCTGCACCAGCAACCCCGTCAGCGGCGCGGCCAGCCACAGCATCGGGATCTGGTCGTCCGAAGCCCCGAGGTATTTGTAAATCGGGCTCATGTTCGCCATCTGCAAACCCCAGCCAAACTGGATGCCGAGAAAGCCGAAGCTCATATTCCAGATTTGCCAAAACGAAAGGCGCGGGCGGTAGGTCGTATTCATCGGGAGCGGGGAAAAAGGAAAGCGCGCGAACTTGCCCGAACCCGCCCGCCCGCGCCAAGCGGCAAAATCACCCGGCGCGCGCGGCTACGCTTTGCGCGGCACCATCTGCCCGATTTTCCGCGCCGACAGCGCGGGCTTCAGCGCCACATCGATGAAAAGCGGCGTCGGCGTGAACAACTCGCCCGAAGGATCGTCGATCTCATGCTTGTGCTTCATCAGTTTCGACCGCTCACTCTCCGACACATCCTGACTGAAAATTGCCCCGGTCAGCGCATCGATAACGATCCATCCGCCGCCGATGTAAACATTCGCTGTGGCCGCGTCGTTGTAATGTTTTTCGAGCCTCACCTCATAGGGTTCGTATCCGGCCAGTTCGATCCGCACGCGATGAAATCCCCACCGGCTCACCACTGCCGTTACCGGTGTCGCGCCGATATTTTTGCCATTCAAAAAAACCTGCGCGCCCGTCGGCTTGCTCTTCACTCGCACTGGCTGCGTCGTCCCGCTGAACATCGTCGCGCAACCCGGATACAGCAGTTGCGCCAGCGGCAGCGCCGCCAGCGCGAGCAGCACCGCGAGCAGCCGTGGCGAAGTTTTCATAAAGGCTACCAGCCCGCGCCTTTCGTCTGCGTCTTCACGCGCAGGAGAAACATGTTCGACGTGATGTAGAGCGAACTGCCGTCGTCGCCCCACGCGCAGTTGCCCGTGGGCTGGCCCGTCTGGATGGTGCCGAGATGTTTGCCCTCGGGCGAAATGATGAGCACCCCGTTCGGCCCCGTCGTCCAAAGGTTCCCCGCGCGATCCACTTTCAAGCCGTCCGGCAGGCCCGGCCCCGAATTCGTCAGTGAGGTGGCGTCGAAGAAAATGCGGTGCTTCCCGAGCGTGCCGTCGGCCTGCAATTCGTAGGCGTGGATGTAGGGCGCCTTCGGGTCGCTGACATTGACGTAAAGCGTTTTTTCGTCCGGCGAAAGCGCGAGGCCGTTGGGAAAAGTCAGCTCATCCGTCAGCAGCGTCACCTTGCCGCCGGACACGCGATAAACCCCGTTGAACTTCAGCTCCTTGATCGGCGACTGGTTTCCGCCCTCGAGTCCGTACGGCGGGTCGGTGAAAAAAAGGTCGCCGTTTTTCGCCAGCGCGAGGTCGTTCGGGCTGTTGAATTTTTTCCCATCGTAGCGATCCGCTAGCGGCGTCTGCGTGCCGTCTTTCTCGATCCGCACCACGCGCCGCATACCGTGCTGGCAGGCGAGCAGCCGGTTCTGCGGGTCGCGCCCGAGCCCGTTCGAGCCCGGCTCGCGGAATTCCTTCGTCGATTCCATCCCGCCGCTCGGCTTCATAAACACGCGCGCCGTCGTGGTGCCCGGCGTCCATTGGTAGATGGTGTTTTCCGGCACGTCGGAAAAAAGCACCGTCCCATCCTTCCACAACGGCCCCTCCGACCAGTGGAAACCCTGCGCCACTTTCTCCACCTCCGCGTCCGGCGCGATGAGCGCATCCAGCGCCGGATCGAGCCGCAGGATTTTGCCGATCAGCACCGGCTCTGCGGCGTGCGCGACGAAGGCAAAAACGGGGGCGAGGAAAAGCGGGAGGAGACGTTTCATGCCGCGCAGTTTGCACGCCGCGCGCCGCGCGCGGCAAGGCTCGAAAATAAGGACGATGGCTCAATTTCACGGCGGGGCGGTGATTTTTAATGCGAAGACGCAGAGGCGCAGAGAACGCAGAAGTTTAGCTGCAGAATACTCTCTGCGATCTCTGCGCCTCTGCGTCTTTGCGTTTTCAAAAAAAATTTGCAGCGACCCACCAAACTGAGCCACCCCCAAAATAAGCTGTGCATTTTCCCGGAACGGGGCGGAAAATCACCCCGTGGTGACATGATCGGGCAAAATTCAGTTGTTCCGCATATGAAAAAAATCCTCCGCTCCACCGCGATGATGGCCGCATCCGTCGCCTCCCTCCTCCCGCTGCCGCCCGCCGTGGCCGCGCCGGCCAAACAAAAAAAACAGCGCTCCGCCAACCACCCGCCGCGCGGCCGCGACGACGACACCAGCAGCGCCAACGGTCACGACGACCCGCCCAAGGCCGCACCCACCGCCGCGCTCGCCGCGCCCGCCACGACCGCCGTCACTTTCACCCCGACCCTCATGCCCGCGCCCGCGCCCGTCGTGGCCCAGGACCGCTACCCGTGGCGGCGCGACATCGTCACCACCACGTTTTGGATCGGCGAAAAACCGGCCCGCAACAACCCCGTGCCCAACCGCGCCAGCTCGTGGGACGCCGACTGGGCGAAACATTACGGCGGCACCGATTCGCCCGACAAAAACGACCGCGTGGACTTTCGACCCGCGGCCTTCGTGCCCGGCCAGAATCCGTTTTACGTCGCCCTGCCCTACAACGACATCCAGGCCAGCGGCCACAAACCCGAGGCGGCAAGCCTCATCCCGTGGTTCAAGGCCGACTGCAAAGGCCCCGGCAAAACCGTGTGCAAAGGCCGCTGGCTCGCCATCCGTTTCAAAGACCGCGTGACCTACGCGCAGTGGGAGGATGCCGGCCCCTTCCGCACCGACCACGCCAGCTACGTCTTCGGCAACGAGCGCCCGAAGCCCAACCTCAACAAAGGCGCGGGCCTCGATGTCTCGCCCGCCGTCCGCGACTACCTCGGCATGAATGACACCGACGTGACCGACTGGAAATTCGTGGACTTCGACGAAGTGCCGCCCGGCCCGTGGTCGAAATTCGGCGACAACAACACCTTCGTCATCAACCAGCGCCTCGCCGACGCCCGCCTCGCCTCGGCCAAGTCCGCGGCGCGCTGAATTCCCGCGGGTCTTTTTCGCGACCCGCGCTCGACATCGCCCCGCGCTTCCGCGCAGGTTTTCGCGATGTCCGTCCCGCTCCTCGATCTCCGCCGCCAGTACGCGCCGCTCAAAAAACAGTTCCTCGCCGCCTTCGAGGAAATCGCCGATTCGCAGGCGCTCATCCTCGGCCCGCGCACCGAGGCTTTTGAACGCGCGGTGGCGGAATACTGCGGCGTGCCGCACGCCGTCGGCTGCGCCAGCGGCACGGACGCGCAGCTCATGCTGCTCATGGCGCTGGGCGTCGGGCCGGGCGATGTGGTGGTCACGACGCCATACACTTTTTTCGCCACGGCTGGCTGCGTCGCGCGGCTCGGGGCGACGCCGGTTTTCGTCGATATTGATCCCGCCACTTTCAACATCGACGTGGCAAAACTCGCCGACACGCTCAACCGCACGGCCAACGTGAAGGCCATCATTCCCGTCCATCTTTTCGGCCAGTGCGCCGACCTGGCGGCGATCCTCGCGCTCGGCAAAACCCACGGCGTCCCCGTGCTCGAAGACGCCGCCCAGGCGCTCGGCGCGCGGCATCCGCTCGGCCACGCGGGCACGCTCGGCGAGGCCGGGTGGTTTTCCTTTTACCCGACGAAAAATCTCGGCGCATTCGGCGACGCCGGCATGGTCGTCTGCCACGACGGTGCGCTCGCCGCGAAGCTCCGCGCGCTGCGCAATCACGGCATGGAGCCGCGCTATTTTCACCCGATGATCGGCGGCAATTTCCGCATCGACGCCATCCAGTCCGCGGTGCTGCACATCAAGCTGCCGCACCTCGACACCTGGAGCGCCGGACGCCGCGACCGCGCCGCCTTTTACCGCCGCGAAATCGAGCGCGCCGGCCTGCTCGCGCACCTCGCGCTGCCCGTCGAGAGCTGGCCCGGCGGCGAGCTGCGGCACATTTACAACCAGTTCATCGTCCGCACCCCGCGGCGCGATGACTTGCGCGCGCACCTCACCGCCCGCGGCATCGGCACCGAGATTTACTACCCGCTGCCGCTGCACCAGCAGGAGTGCTTTGCGCATCTCGGGTATAAAGCCGGCGACTTCCCCGAGTCCGAACGCGCCGCCGCCGAGACGCTCGCCCTGCCCATCTTCCCCGAACTCACCGAGGCCGAGCAAAACGAAGTCGTGGAAGGTCTGCGCAGCTTCTTCGCCTGAGAGAATGTGAAACAAGTCTGGCGCGTGGCTGCAGGGGAACCCGTTGGGTTCCCTCAATCCTCTCCGAGAATCGGGGGAAGCTGGCAGTCGCCGCACTTTTTTCACAGCCTCGGAGCGCGCCGTGCGGGGCTCAGAAATCGAAGCCGTCGATGTTCGCCTTGTTAAAAATGAACGGCTGGCCGAGCACGATGCTGTCGCCATCGACCTTGAGTTTGCCGAGTCGGCCGGCGTCGTACTCGGTCGCGCCGGCCTTGAGCTTGCCGGTCGCGAGGTCAGCGGCGGCCTTGATCGTGAGGTAGCCGAGGTCGGTCGTCTTCCACAGGATCACGCTCTGGGTCACGTCTTCGTGGACGTATTTTTTGTTCTCATTCGGCAGGCCGAGGCCGATGACTTTCACCGCGCCGGTTTTTCCCGCCTGCTTCACCGCTTCCGCCGCGCCGGGAACGGCGGGCGAGCAAATGGCCATGATGAGTTTGAGGTTCGGGTTCGCGCTCAGCAGGTTCGTCGCCTCGGCCTGCGCCTTGTCCTTGAGGTCGTCGCAGGGGCGCAGCGCGACCATTTTCATGTTCGGATATTTCACCACACGGCGCGCTTCGATGTGCTTCTGCCATTCGTTCATGTTCGCCGCGGTGAGCGATGCGGTGATGATCGCAAACTCACCCTCGCCGCCGAGCAGCCGCCCGGCTTCATCCATAAGCGTGTTGCCGATGCCTTCGGGCGTCGCCTGGTTGACGAAAAAATCGCGCGCGTCGGCGTTCGCGTCGGAGTCGTAGGTCACGACCTTGATGCCCTTGGCGCGCGCCTTTCTCAGCGCGGTGGAAATGCCCTCCTTGTTCTCGCAGGCCACGGCGATGACATCAACGCCGAGGGTGATCCAGTTCTCGATGATCTCGTTCTGCTTCGCCGGATCGGGATCGGTCGGCCCGTCGAAAATCAGCTCCGCGCCCAGTTCCTTCGCGGCCTCGTCCGCGCCCGCTTTGCACGAGATGAAATAGGCGTTGCCTTTGCTCTTCGGCATCAGCGCGATGGTCAGCTTCTTGCCCCCGGATGCTGTGCTGGAGCCGGTTTCCGAGGATTTGTTACAGCCGACATTGAGCGCGAGGCTGGCCGCGAGGGCGAAGGTGAGGAAACATTTCATGGGGTGGTGGGTGGAGGGTTCGTGGGGGTGGGAGACTGGCGGGGCGTGCGGAAATTGGCGAGCAGCTTTGGCAGCGCGCCGCTGCTCAGCGCGAGGAGCAGGAGCGCGCCGGTGAGCAGGCCGGCGACTTCGCGCGGCTGGCGGGCGTGGACGAGGCCGTTGTTCAGCACGCCGATGGCGGCGACGCCGAGCAGCGTGCCATGCACCGACCCGGTGCCGCCGAAAATGCTCGTCCCGCCGAGCACCACGGCGGTGATGGCAAACAGTTCGTAGCCCGTGCCCGCGTCCGCTTTCGCCTGCCCGAGCCGCGCGGTGTAAATGACCGCCGCCAGCGCGGCGACCACACCCGCGAGGATGTAGGCGAGGGCCAGTCGCCGCTCGACCGGGAGGCCGGCGTAGCGCGCGCCTTCCGGCGCAAAACCAATCGCGCGGAATGAGCGCCCAAACGTCGTCCGATGCACGAGCAGCCACACGCCGACGGCGACGGCGGTGAAAATCCAAACCTGGGTCGGCAGCCCGCCGAGCCGCTCCTGGCCTAGATTCAGGAAGGATTGCGGAAAGCCGGTGAAGGTATCGACACCGCGGGTGATCGCCTCCGCGAGCCCGCGGAAAAGCGAGTAGGTGCCGAGCGTGACGATGAGCGGCGGCAGGCGCAGGCCGGTGATGAGCGCGGCGTTCAACCCGCCCGCGAGTGCGCCGATGCCGAGCGTGCAGACTGCCGCCAGTGCGGGATCCATGTGGGCGTCGCGCCACATTTTTCCAAAGAGGATCGCGCACAGACCGAGCAGCGAGCCGACGGACAAATCAATGCCGCCGGTGAGGATGATCGGCGTCATCACCAGCGCGAGCAGGCCGATTTCCACGTAGTGCCGGAGGATGTCGAAGGTGTTGTCGAGCGAGCCGAAACGCCGGCCCACCGAGTCGAAGTAAAACCACTCCGCGAGCAGCACCACGAGGAGGATGGTCTCGTGGCGAAAAAGCGCGGATTTGATTTTTTTGGACATGACGAATCAGCGTGTTTGGTGGCGCGTGCGGAGGCCGTCGGCGATGACGGCGAGGAGGATGATCGCGCCCTGGATGGCTTTTTCCCAATAGGCCTCGACGTGGAGGTAGGTGAGCGCGGGGTTGATGCAGGAGAGCAAAAGGACGCCGGCGAAGACGCCCCACAGGCTGCCGCGTCCGCCGGAGACGGCGACGCCGCCGACGACCGCGGCGGCGATGGCTTTCAGCTCGAGGCCCGCGCCGGATTTCGGATCGACCTGGGGCGATTGGACGAGGTTCAGCAGCGCGGCTAGGCCGGTGAGCGCGCCCATGAAAACGAAGACCGCAAAGGTGGTGAACTGCGGGCGGATGCCAGCGAGACGGGCGGCTTCGGCGTCGGAGCCGGTAGCGTGGATGAAGCGGCCGGCGGCGAGATTTTTCATCGCCCACGCGAGCGCAGCGAGGATGACGAGCGCGAGGCCGATGAGCGTGAACTGCCCCGCGCGCTGGCTGAGGCCGAACCATTGCAGGGCGTCGGGCAGGTTCACGAACGCGCCCTGCCGTTGCCAGCGCAGCCCTTCGCGCGCGATGACCATCGTGGCCAGCGTAACGACGATGCTCGGCAGCCGCAGGCCGGCGACGAGCGCGCCATTCACCGCGCCGAGCAGCCCGCCGAGGCTGATGGACAAAGGAACGAGCGCCCACAGCGGCCAGCCAGACGCGGCGAGCAGCCCGGCACAGACGCCGCACACGCCGAAGAGCGAGCCGACGGAAATGTCGATCTGCCGCGCGATGATGACCAGCGCCATGCCGCACGCGACGATGAGCGTGGGTGCCTCGCGCGTGAGCCGCGAGAGCAGCGGCTGCGGCTCGAAAAAAGCGGGCGCGATGACTGCGAGCACGAGCAGCAAAAGGGCGAGCGCGCTGGCGACGGAGAGTTCGCGAGAGTAGCGGTTCATCTACGGGGCGGCCTTTCCCGCCGCCTGCCCGAGGGCGGCGGCCATGACGTCATGCGCGTCGGGTTTTCCCTCGAAAATGGAAACGATGGTGCCGCCGCGCAGGACGGCGATGCGGTCGCTCATGCCGAGGATTTCGGGGAGGTCGCTGGAGATCATCAGCACGGCGAGGCCGTCGCGGGCGAGGGCGCGGATGATTTTGTGAATCTCGGCTTTCGCGCCGACATCGACGCCCTGGGTGGGCTCGTCGAGGATGAGGACGCGCGGCTTGGTGGCGAGCCAGCGGGCGAGGGCGACTTTTTGCTGGTTGCCGCCGCTGAGGGAGCCGCCGGGGGCGTCGGGGCCGGCGGTTTTGATGGCGAGGTCGCGGATGAAATCGAGGGCGATTTTGCGCTCCGCGCCGAGCCGCAGCCACGCGCCGGGAAAGAGCGTGCGGTGGATCGCCATGGTCATGTTGGCAGCAATGGGCATTTCCAAAATGACGCCGTGACGGCGGCGGTCTTCGGGTACGTAGGCGAGGCCGTGGGCGACGGCGGATTGCGGCGAGGAAATGCGGACAGGCTGGCCGCGAAGGCTGATGCTACCAGCATCGGCGGGCGTGAGGCCGAAAAGGACGCGGGCGAGTTCGGTGCGGCCCGCGCCGACGAGGCCGGCGAGGCCGACGATTTCGCCGGCGCGCACGTCGAGGGTGATGTCGTGGATGCCGGTGGCGTGGCAGCCGAGGTCTTTGAGCGAGAGGACCGTTTCCCCGGGGGCGCTTTCGGCGGGTGGGTAGATGGAGGAAATTTCGCGGCCGACCATGAGGCGGATGAGTTCGGCGTCGGTGAGGGTGGCGCAGGCATCTTTGCCTGTGGTGGTCCGCCGGGTATCCCTGCCGGGCGATGGTTCAGCGGGCAGGGATGCCCGCTGGACTTCCACAGGCTGGAAGCCTGCGCCACGCACGGAGCGCGTGCCGACGCTGGCACCGTCGCGCAGGACGGTGACGCGGTCGGCGAGGGCGAAGATTTCCTCCAGCCGGTGCGAGATGTAGATGACTCCGGTCCCGCTGGCGCGCAGTTCGCGGACGACGGCGAAAAGCAGGTGCTGCTCCTTCTGCGTCAGCGAGGCGGTGGGCTCGTCCATGATGACGATGCGCGCGCCCGCGCCGAGCGCACAGGCGATTTCTACGAGCTGCTGCTCGGGCATGGAAAGCGCCCGCACTTCGGCGGCGGGGTCAATCTCCGCGCCGATACGCTGCAACAGCTCCCGGGCCCGCGCGTGCCGCTGCGCCCAGCGGACGCGGTGCGCGGGTGCGCTTTTCTCCAGCCGCAGCGCGATGTTTTCCGCCACGCTGAGATCGGGAAAGAGCGCGGGCTGCTGGTAGATGCAGGCGATGCCGAGCGCGCGCGCCTTCGCCGGGGTGAGATGGGCGACCGGCTCGCCGCCGATTTCGAGCTGCCCGCCATCGGGCTGGTGCGCGCCGGTGATGACTTTGATCAGCGTGGATTTGCCCGCGCCGTTTTCCCCGAGGAGCGCGTGGACTTCACCGGGCTCCAATGAAAACGACACGCCCTTCAGCGCGCGGACTGCGCCGAAGGATTTGGTGACGTGCGTGAGTGAGAGGAGCGCGGCCATTGGGGAATAGCGCCGCGGATTTAGCGCGCCCGTGCGCCGGATGGGAAGCGCGACCTTGGCAAAGAACACTAAACACCACCCGGCCCTCCATCTCCGCCCAGTGCCGCCTGTGCAGTCAACTCGCCGATCTCCCGGCCCAATCGCTCGTGCCGCTACCCGGCCGCGTGGTGGAACTGGTCGTCGAAAATTTGCTGCACCATGATGAGCCGGATTTGCCGTCCGGTGTGCTTGAAGTGGCGGCAGAGCTACCCGCCGACGAATCTGTAGGCGAATTCAATGAGTGTTCGCGCCTCTGTCACGTCGTTTTCGGACTCGAGATTCAATTCATAATCCCCGGTTCCATAGTGACCGATCTCAGTAACATATCGGGCGTTCTTTCGAAGTGGCTTAAGACTCTTTCGGTCTAGCTTGAGGTAGAGAGTGACGCGTTGTTTCTTCACCTCCATGCAGACGGTGTTCTGGCTGATCTTGTAAGCGATGGAGAGCTTCTTTGGGGTCTCCGGAATTGCCGGGTCCAAGCTCAAAACGAAGTCACTGACAGCATGTTCCCGACGCGCGTTGTGGTGGAGAAATCTTCGCTGAACATGCTGGTTCGGTTTCAGCAGTAGTCACTTCGCCGCCTTCTCTCGCCGTCACCAACTATGAAGAAGACCAATGGCGTCGCCTTTGGTTTCTCGGCGGCAAAACGCATCCGACTTATGGCGAAGTCTCGGATGATGACCGCCATCAAAATGCGGAGCGCTATTTCGATTTTCTGCGTGAAGTTTTGGAGGGCGTCGCACATCTGCTCAAACGCTCGGCAACCCTTACCTGCCGCATCGCTGCAAAGGGAATCACGCCCGATGAGCTTGGCGAATCGCTTTCTGACACCATCAAGTCGGTTTGGTCCCGCGCCCGCAGGATTTCCGTTGCCGAGAGTGGGCTTCGCAATCGGCAAACGGATGTCTTTCGCCCCGGCAGTGTAGGTTGCGGGAGTGAGTTTGATTTTCGATTCGCCACGTCCTGATGCGCCGCCGTTCGCGGCGTCAAGCCACGGACAAAGCCGCCGCGCTCAAGAAGCTGGCGAAGTAACGCCGAGGCGCGCGTAACGTGCCGGGGGTTAGCTGACGGGCGGCCGGTTGAGTTCCATGCACCAGTTGGCCGGGAAAGTTGTTCCCATTGCGCAGTGGACCTCCCGCTTCACGCTAATCTTGTCTTTCTCATTCTCATGGCAAAAATCCTCACGCCATGCTGCTGAATTTTGAATGGGACGAGAACAAGGCCAAATGAAATTGCCAAACCCGGACAAGCTGATGGTGGAGCGTGAAAAGATCGCGGATTATCTGCTCAATCCGGCGCATCGCTACGGTGCGAGCAAGGCGCGATTTTTCACCGGGATGGGTTTTCGGATCGAGGCCTGGGAACACTTGGCCGAGGCCTTGCGGGAGCATGGTCGCACGCATGATGTGGCGCGCTTGCGGGAGACGGGCTTCGGTCCGCACTTTGCGGTGGAGGGAGAGCTGACCGCCCCGCATGGCCGGCGTCCACGGGTGCGGACGGTCTGGCAACTGGACGAAGGCGCGGTTGCTCCGCGACTGATAACCGCCTATCCATTGGAGGACTAAATGAAAATCAAAGAACATGATTGCGTAGTGCTGACGGCCAGCCTGCCGGAAGAAAATCTCGAGGCGGGCGATGTCGGAACGGTGGTTCACATCCACCGGGACGGCGAGGCTTACGAGGTGGAGTTTGTCACACTCACGGGTCGAACCGTGGCCGTTGCCACCGTCCGGGCGTCCGATTTGCGTCCCGTCGGCCAGCGGGACATCAACCATGTGCGCGAGCTGGAACATGCGTAATAGATGCTCCAGCGCGCGGCGATTCATGAAGCCGTAGTCGGGGGCGACACGGCGCGCAAGAAGCTCGCGAATAGCATCCGCCTGACGCGGCGGCCAACGTAGGCGGAACTTCCCAATCCCGCACCACCCGTCCTGCGGCTCTGGGAAAACCCGCTTACTTTGCGCGCTCCGTCCGCCGTGAACGACCTATTGGAACTTCACCGCTAGCCGATGAGCGGACGGTTGAGTTCCGTGCGCCAGGTGGCTGGGTCGGGATCTGAATCGGGATTGGTGTGGTAGCACTCCCACAGGTCCGGGGCCGGGGTGTGCCCTTGGGTTTCGATCCAATCCATGATTTCGCCCCATGCTTCGGGGAGCCCTTCGTATGGCCCGTGGTGAACCGTCCGCGCCACGCGCATCGCGGGCCATTGGCCGGGCTGCACGCGGCCAGTCGCGACCACCGGCGCGGCGACGGGCACGGAGAGCTCGAAATCAAAAGTGTCCGTCGGTCCTCGCAGATGGTGGGCGAAAACGGGGCCGGCGGGCGCGAGGCCTTGGGCGGCGAGCGTGGAAAGCAGCTCGCCGATGGTCGGGCCGAAGACTTTCTGCATTTCCTCCCGAGTCACCGTGAGATGGACGAAGGCGGTGAGTTGCGCGGTGGTCTGGACGATTTGCGGTGGGTCGATCATAGGAAAGTGCGGTGTGGATTTTTCAGCCGCCGGCCATCGCGCCGACGATGATGAAGGGTTCGGTGCCGTCGAGGATCGGCGCGGGCAGCGGCGTCGCGGGCGGGTCGAGGGAGAGGTCTTCTTTGCAGGCAAAAAAGCGGATGAATGGGCGGCGCTGGAGTGTGCCGTGTTCGCGGATCGTCCCGCGCAGGGCGGGGAAGCGGGCTTCGAGCGCATCGAGTGTCGAGCGGATGGTGACGGGCGGCGGCACGTCGAGCTGCACTTCGTCGTCCAAGCGCGCGAGGGTGCGGAGGTGAAAGGGCAGCACCACACGGATCATGGCAGCGTCTGCACTTCGACCGAATAGACCGCGGGCAAATCGCGCACGATGGCCTGCCAGGTGTCGCCGCCATCGGGCGAGCAATAGACCTGGCCGCCGGTCGTGCCGAAATAGATGCCGCACGAGTCGAGGGCATCCACGGCCATCGCGTCGCGGAGCACGTTCACGTAGCAATCCTGCTGCGGCAGGCCGCGGGTGAGCGGCTCCCATTCGCCGCCGCCGGTGCGGCTGCGATAGACGCGCAGCTTGCCCTCCGGCGGAAAATGCTCGGAGTCGCTCTTGATCGGCACGACGTAGATCGTCTCCGGCTCGTGCGCGTGGACATCAATGGGAAAGCCGAAGTCGCTGGGCAGATTGCCGCTCACCTCGCGCCAGTCTTCGCCCGCATTGTCGGTCCGCAGCACGTCCCAGTGCTTTTGCATAAAGAGCGTGCCGGGGCTCGACGGATGCAGCGCGATGCGATGCACGCAGTGGCCCACTTCCGCATCCGGGTCGGGCAGCTCGTAGGGCGATTTGAGTCCGCGATTGATCGGCTTCCATGTCGTGCCGCCATCGTCCGTGCGGAACGCGCCCGCCGCCGAGATGGCGATGAAAATGCGCTGCGCGTTCAGCGGATCGAGCAGGATCGTATGCACCGCCATGCCGCCCGCGCCCGGCTGCCAGAGCGTGCCTTTGGCCGCGCGCAGGCCGGGCATTTCGTGCCATGCCTTGCCGCCGTCGGTCGTCTTGAAAAGCGCCGCGTCTTCCGCGCCGGCATAGACTGTGTCCGGGTCGGTGAGCGACGGTTCGAGATGCCAGATGCGCTTGAACTCCCACGGGTGCTGGGTGCCGTCGTACCATTTGTGCGTGCCCACTTCGCCCTCGTACAGAAAGCGGTTGCTGCGGCCTGTGGGCGGGGGGCCGGGCGGCGGCTCGCCCACGCCGTCGGGTGGCGCCCATGTTTTTCCGCCATCGTCGGAGCGCTGGATGATCTGCCCGAACCAGCCGCTCGTCTGTGAGGCGTAGATGCGGTTTGGCTCCACGGGCGAGCCTTTGAGGTGGTACATTTCCCAGCCCGCGAAATGCGGGCCGCTGACCTGCCAATCCCGCCGGGTGCCATCGGCGGTGAGGATAAACGCTCCTTTTTTTGTGCCGACCAAAACGCGAACGGTGCTCATGGTTTTTTATGGTGAAGATTTTTGGAGGCGCAAAGCTACGACGAACCGCCCGGCCACGAAAAGACTCCGCCAGCGGGATTTTTTCCATGCAGGCCGCGCCGGCCTGCCGCCCATCCGCCCGTGCGGGAATTTCAATTTGACGCCCGCCCAATCTCCCATACCATCCATCATCCAATCTTGATACGTCAATGCGTCCGACTGCGGCGCGGCGGCGTTCTGCTTCCACCAACCCGCAACTTTTCACCATCTATGAGCACCACCACCCTGACCACCAAAGCCACCGACTACCAAGTCGCCGACATCAGCCTCGCCGCCTGGGGCCGCAAGGAAATCGAGATCGCCGAGCAGGAAATGCCCGGCCTGATTTCCATCCGCAAACAATACGCCCCGAGCCAGCCGCTCGCCGGCGTGCGCATCACCGGTTCGCTGCACATGACCATCCAAACGGCGGTGCTCATCGAGACGCTCGTCGCCCTCGGGGCCGATGTGCGCTGGGCTTCGTGCAACATTTTCTCCACGCAGGATCACGCCGCCGCGGCCATCGCCGTCACGGGCGTCCCGGTCTTCGCGTGGAAGGGCGAGAGCCTGGAGGAATATTGGGACTGCACTTGGAAGGCCATCGTGAACAACGACGGCAAAGGCCCGCAGCTCGTGGTCGATGACGGCGGCGACGTGACCCTCTTCATCCACAAAGGCTACGAACTCGAAGAAGGCGACAAGTGGGTGGATAGCGAGAGCGGCTCGCACGAGGAGAAAGTCATCAAGGACTTGCTCAAGAGAGTCCACGCGGAGAACCCGTTCATCTTTCACGAGATGGTTAAGGACTGGCGCGGCGTCTCCGAGGAGACCACGACGGGCGTGCATCGCCTCTACAAGCTGCAGGAACTCGGCAAGTTGCTCATCCCAGCGTTCAACGTGAATGACTCGGTGACTAAGTCCAAGTTCGACAACCTCTACGGCTGCCGCCACTCGCTCGTCGATGGCCTGAACCGCGCGCTCGACGTGATGATTTCTGGCAAGGTCGCCGTCGTCATCGGCTACGGCGACGTGGGCAAAGGCTGCGCGCAATCACTGCGTGGGCAAGGCGCGCGGGTGATCGTCACCGAAATTGATCCGATCAACGCGCTGCAAGCCGCGATGGAAGGCTACGAAGTCACCACCATCGAAGACACGCTGGGTCGCGGTGACATTTATGTGACTACGACGGGTAACGTCGATGTCATCACCATCGAGCACATGACTAAGATGAAGGATCAGGCGGTCATTTGTAACATCGGCCACTTCGACAACGAGATTCAGGTCGATAAGCTGGTGAACTATCCCGGCATCAAGCGGACTAACATCAAGCCGCAGGTGGACAAGTACACCTTCAAAGAAGGCCAGGAAATTTTCCTCCTCGCCGAAGGCCGGCTCGTGAACCTCGGCTGCGCCACGGGCCATCCGTCATTCGTCATGTCAAACAGCTTCTCCAACCAGACGCTCGCCCAGCTCGATCTCTGGAAAAACAAGGACACCTACAAGCCCGCCGTCTATGTCCTGCCCAAGAAGCTCGATGAAGAAGTCGCCCGCCTGCACCTCGCGAAGATCGGCGTAAAGCTCACGACCCTCA